>JAITIW010000067.1 GCA_031279255.1 Puniceicoccales bacterium | reverse complement strand
AATTCCAACTCTACAAAACCATTAGGAGTTTCGATCGTTATGCTCTGAGTCCTCTTATTATATTGTTTAATATAATATTCTGCTGATTTATCACCTACGGGGACAGAATATCCTCGGTTTTTTGCCTTATCGAAAAGAACACAATAAGTATACCCATCCGTCACAGCCACACCACGAAATTCGATCGTTATGGGGATCTGCTTAGCCACTGGGACTTGTTCCGACTGCACCGTAATTTTCTTAGGCTTCACCCCAAAAGGAGAACGTTCCGAAAGTTGTGTCCAATTGGCTGTAGCCATAATTTCTCCACGTAAATACAATGGAAAAGCAAGAGCAACCCAGCCTATTAATATATTTTGAAGTAATAATTTCATAAATACCTACTTCCTCAAGTCATCGGGCCGAAACCCTTCGACGCAAGCCTTTTTTCTCTCTAAAAAAATTCTGCCTTACAGATGCGTCAGCATCACGATGTGAGTTTAGCTCCGAAAGCATCTTACTCTCTGTCTGGTTTGTACTTCTTTTCTGCTTATAGAAACTACTCAACATCGGTGGCTCATCGAAGTTATTGACGGGTTCAACCGTTGTTGCAGGAAATGGAGAACCCTCGAGAAAACTTCCGGCTTCCTCATAATGTCTCAAATCTTCATAAACACCGGCTGTACGGGCACGTTTTTCGAGATAAACTTCCTCATCCAATGGTTGAACAATGATCGTCGGCTTGATGAAGATGATCAATTCCACTGTCGTTTCTTCTCGCTTTCTCGAAGAAAACAAAGTATCGCCCAAAAGTGGCAAATCGCCGAGTAACCAAAATCTTCCTTTTCCGAAACGTTGTTCTTTTTCCTGCAAACCGGCCATGACGACCACATCTTGATTAGCCACACTGACAAAGGAATTAGCTTGGCGTTTAACAATGACAGGTTGGGAATTGCCATCGATTGTCACATCATCCTGATGCTTTTCAACCGTCTGTTCGATCTCCATCTGAATCACACCATTGCTTCCGATAAAGGGCTTTACTTTGAGCTTTAAGCCGATATTTTTATAGGTCACATCGCTTCTCCTATGGGCGGGATTCGATTGGTCAGTCGATGAAGATGTGATAATCGGTCGAGATTCGCCCACTTCAATGACTGCCTCCCGATTATGCGTCGTCACAATGGTGGGAGCCGACATAATTTTCACATCACTATCATCTCTAGCTTTTTGGAAAACCGTTGATAGAGCAAAATGCTTCATAGAACTGCCTGCAACCCTTAAAAAATTATCCTTAGTCGTAACATTTACACGAACATCATGCCTTCCGGCAGTCGTTTTTACCCAGGTGCCATTGCCACCAGCAGAACTATCATCAACATCACGACTGATACCAAAAGTTTCCAAACCGGATACTTGATTCTTTTTTAATGTCACTTGAGCCACCACGACTTCGATCCGTACCTGATCCAGAACGATATCCAATTTGGCGATGATGGAACGAATCTGGGCTATATCCGACTGGGTGCCGTAGGCTAATATCGAATTACTGCGCTCATCGGCCTCAAGAGAAAGAGCTTTTGAAAATTGAATCGCCTGATTCTCACCTGAAGCTTCGCCGCTATCCGATGTCTCTGGTGGCGTTTGCTTCCCATCTGCTGTCGGTAATGACGACATTCCTCTAGAGACTTGAGACAGACGCTGCTGCGCCAAACGGTATGTATTGGCGCGCTCTTCTTGACGACGCTGATTCTCGACCACTTTCTTGATCACCTCTGCCAAATCTTTCGCTGCTCCATGACGGATACGGAAAACCTCTGTACGGACGAGGGGATCGCGATCCACATCGAGACCTTCGATGATCTTGCGTATGAATGCCAAGTTTTCCGATGGCGCCAGGATCATCAACTGATTGCTCCTATCATCCGCCTCAAACGAGACATTACCATATAAATACTTCTTCAATCCGCCATTTTGGAGCGCAACTAGGCGTTCCTTAAGCGCGGATGCTTGTGCATTTCTGGCCGTATAAAAGAAAACCTCTTCGCGAACGGCTAATGGGCAATCCACACGCCGCAGCATATCTTCTACGCGCTGAAGATTCGACATACAATCCGTAATGAAAATGCTGTTGGACGACTCAAATACGATCACGGAAGAAAGTGATGGTGTCAAAAGAGGCGTGATAAGCTTCTGGAATGCAGGCGCATTTAAATACTTCAACACGAAAAATTTAGAATATACCAATTGACTCGGAATATCATCCAAAAGCGATTGATCTACAAGTTTCGGAGCTTGACTGGGCGCTTGCTTGGCATTCACAGCCTTAAGAAAATTCTCTCCCATTTCGACAATCGCTATACCGTTGAGGTTCAATACGCTCTCCAATGCCAAAATAGCCTCCTCTTGCGTTATGGGATGTTGAATGCGAATATTAATTTTTATCGCCGGCAGCTTTTGATCGCGCAGAATCGTTTTCTCTGTCAATTGTTCCAGAACAGCCAGCACCTGAGGCAAAGCTTCATCATTTAAGATTAATTTTTCAACATACTGGATGTTTACCGACTCTGCCGGAGATGAAGACGAAGACGAAACTTGAGTCAGTGAAACATCATCAGGTTCAACAACTCTGGGATCAACGACTCCTTGAGCTCCAGAACCCTCTTCCGAAGAATTTGGATCCCCATCTGCATCACTGGTAATTTCCGCTTCCTCTTCTCCATTTCCAGGAGTTGAGGTAAGCGAAACATCACTGGGCTCTACGACTCCTTGAGCTCCAGAACCCTCTTCAAAAGAGTCCAGATCAGGACCTGTGTTAGGCTCTCGATTTTCATCTATATCACTGACAATTTCTGCTTCCTCTTCATCTCCATCGTCACCGAACGACCTCTGTGAGAGAGGAGAAAATAAAAGCGCTCCAGAAAATAAAAAACATGTATATATTGAAGACTTATTCATAAATATCTAATAATTGTTGCGTCAGTGAAGTATCTCCATAAATTTGGAGTAATTCTGGAGTTCCTAGAACATCAGCTACTTCTTGAAGAAGGTCGTCTTCTGGGATCAAATTCAAAGAACTTATCGTTGCTTTTGTCGATATATCCCCATTCCGGCCACCCAAAATTTCCATCTCATCGATACGCACATTGGCTTGCTCTCGTTCAATACTCTCATCGAACACCAGCAGATCCTCCATCGATGCATTTTGTAACCTTACCGTCGTTTTGTGATTTTCAAAAATGCCATTTTTCTCCGTTACCGGCGGATCGACTTCGTAACGTACCTTCGTTTCTCGTGCAGCTTTTTCCACAATCTCCATCAGATGTTTCTCGTCCACTTTTTCCTGCTTCATGACATGTTGTATGACGTCGTGGAATTCATCCTCTAAGTCAGATTTTTTTCTCTTCCACTCTTCATGTAACAATCCCTTCTCTAAATTCCTCTTCCTTGAGGCCGAAATACTTTCCCATTTACGTTTGGCACACGTCAGTCCCACATATAATAATATCCCGACGATAGTCACCAATAAAATTTGTTCTCTCATGTTCAAGAGACCAAATAGGCGTCGTTTTTTAGATTTTTGCTTCATCATACCCGCTCCTCAAACTCCACATAAAGTGAAAACTTCACTTCATCATTACGAGACGTCACACGTCTCAATTCCACAAAGGTAAACGTCGAATCCGCTTGTAAATCCGCCACATAACGATGGACATCATCCACCCTCTGGGCTGATCCTTCGATCTCAAATTCACGACCATTATCGGCCTTCAAAACCAAAAACAATATACTATCAGGTCTCACGTCGTTGAGACGATTCAAGATGCGAAAATAAACCTGTTTTTGTTTAGCAAATAACGCCAGTTCATGCAGTAAATCTTCCTTCTGCTTTAGGCGAGCGATCCAAGGCTCCTCTGTGGCTAAACGACGCGTATTGCGATTTACATTCCAGGCCATACACTCCAAACCTATCCACGCCAATAGAACAGCCGCCAATAAAAATGAAGCCGTCAGTGTCGTGTAATAGCAGAAAGTTTCCGTCTTTTTTTCCGTACGGCGTCTTTGCCGCAGATCGAGATCATGTAAATTGGCCGACCAAAAAGCAGGTGCATTAAAAGGCAGTACGAATTCCGAGGAATTTCCGTCCTCATGCTGGCATTCAAACGTACATCCCTTATGATGCAACGTCGCATTTTTCAATACGATCTCCTGTACGCTCCCCTCCACAGCATTATCCTCTTCGATCTTATCAAAGCCTTCCCAATATCCATCTTTAGTGCAGCGAAATACGGCACATTCCTCCCCATGACGGAAGCGGCATAATCCCGTTATGTTCTCGTTTTCTAGAAAACAAGCGATAAAAGCCGGGAAACAATAGGTCGTTAATAATGCCTCTGGGTAGTCGCGCCTCAGGACTTCTTTAGAAGTGGCATATACCAATAAACCTTCTCCTGAAGCGTAAGGCAAGAAACCCCATAGGAGATCATTGAGATCAAAGGGACTTTGACTCTCCAGAGAAAGGCGGACGAGTTCTTCCACCTTCTTTTCATTCAATTTCTCATCTTCAGGATAATCGACATGTGTCACGAAAAAGAGTCGTGAAGGAAGTAGAAAAAGAGTCTCCTTTGCCTCCCGCATTCGGGAGGCTGCCAACTGCTTCAACTTTTCAAATTTAAAATGCATGATCAAGAAAGAATCCTACCTCCAGGCACCCTCTATTTCACTATACGATTCTAATCATAAATTGACAAAAGAAAAGAACAATCATTTCCAATTTCTCTTATTTTTTATTCGCTAGATGAACAAAGCTTTTTCATAAAAAACGTTAATCATGTTATCCGCCTTAATCCAAAAGCTTATCGGCATCGATCCAAAAACTTTTCGCCAGCTCCTGTTCTCCCCTCTTCAGGCGTATAGCCACCTTTAGGACTTTGCAGTTACATCCTATTGTTCCCGTTACATTAGCAAAATTGCCCAGCGGAAATTGTTTCTGAAAGGCCGGTACATTGCGGAAAAAACGCTCTACATTGCCCATATGAAAGGTATCTTTTTGCTGAAAAAACTCCTCCAGTTCTTGTGGATCTAAGGAAAGCTTTGAAGCGATCAACCCTCTCAGACTCCCATCGGCTGTATTGATGTTAATCGGGCCAATGGTTATGGGCGTCAGTAGGGGTTTAAAGCGAACCCAGGCCTCGTTTCCCCAGCCTTTTTCATGAAAAAAAATGTTCGAAAAAATATCCACTGATCGGAGCGTATCTAAATTTTTCAGAGAAATTTTCTCCTGTTTCGCTTCAAACTCTCCCGATTTTTTGACCAATGGCACCGGTTTTCCGGCGAGTATCGATTGCCATATTTCCTGCATCTTCCGCTCTGCATTCCAATCTTTAATATGTTGTTGCGCAATCCACGATGCCTGCCATGAGCGATACATTTGGTTTGCTGGACTGCTTTGGGCTTGAGCTGTTTGTACCGCTTCTCCTCCTTGACCTGCCCCTGTCTGGCCTGTCGGACCTGTCAGATAGGGAAGTTTCCCCGTTTCGTCCTGAATCTCGATCTCGACCTCTAGACCATCTTTACGTTTTGGGAACTGTGCGTAGCTCAAGGGATTACCCCAGAACTGTTCCGGAGAGAATAAACCCTTATCCCACTTCTTAACCTCTCCCAGGACGGCCCGCACCAGATCGCCATAGGATTGCCACTCCAGTTCGAGATCGACCGGCGCCTGCTGCTGATCTCTATAGAGAACCTCTTCCTCGACATGATCGAGAAAGGAGGTCACGAGAAAGCTTAGGACGAAAATAGTCCCCAGAACCAAAAGTAAAACACTGGCCTGTTTCGGCTTTTTTATCGTACGCATGGGCTTAGGGACATATAATAGCATTGAAAACTTCATTTTAAAATCATAATCTTTTTGAGAAGCATCTTTCTTGACACTTTTGGGACGATATATCATTAAAGGTCTCGTTATGTCGAAAACAAATCACGATAGCCTCCAAGCCGGCAAACATGTTCTAAAGTGCGAGATCGATGGACTACAGCGATTGCTCCTTCGCATTGAAGAGCCTCTTTCAGCGACTATAAATCTATTATCCTCATGCCAACAAAAGATCATCGTATGCGGCATCGGTAAATCGGGACATATCGGGCGTAAAATTGCCGCCACTCTCAGCAGTACCGGAAGTCGTGCCATCTTCTTGCATCCCTGCGAGGCGTTACATGGAGACCTCGGCCTATACGAAGCTGGTGATCCGGTACTTCTTCTATCCAAGAGTGGTCGCAGTGAAGAGATTATGCAGCTCATCCCCATCTTCAAACAATATCGTTCTCCTATCATAGCGATTCTTGGGAATAATCACAACCCCATTGCGGAACATTCGGATATTATATTCGACATAAACACCAGTTCCGAAGGAGATCCTCTCGGCACTGTCCCGACGATCAGTTCGCTTCTGACACTAGCTGTCGGTGATGCCATCACCTGCGCCTTGATGGCCGAACGCGAATTTTCTACAGAGGACTTTATACAATTTCATCCAGCTGGGCAGATTGGGAGAAATCTTCTGCTAAAGGTACAAGATGTCATGCATCCTCTTCATGCCGTCGCCTGCGTACGAGAAAATTCTCTCATGCGCCATACCGTCATCGCCATGACGAAATTTCCATTAGGTGCTGCTTTAATTTTAAATGAAAAGCAAGTCCTGGGTATTATTACGGATGGGGATATTCGACGTCTCCTTCAAAGGGGACACAATATCGACACAGTGACAGCGGCCGACATCATGAGCCGTCATTTTCGCTTCATCACGCCTGAACGTAGTCTTGGCGAAGCGGTCGGGCTTATGGAAGAAGGAGTGTCGCAAGTCACCGTTCTGCCTGTCATCTCCGGAGACCTTGAGCATAATACTGCCCTGGGACTTATCCGTCTTCACGACGTCTATCAAAGGCATTAAGGAAGCATTTTGTTTTTTAAAAAATATCTCTAGAGTCATCGGAGGATTTTTGCCTATAGCCTTTGTCCTGCCGTTCATGATTTTTTCTATTCTTTTGGCAAAACATGCGGTGTAAATCTTCAGATGTCATGCCTAATGCCTGCGCTATGGCGATGACGAGATGCAAGATATCCACCACTTCCACCTTGGCATTTTGCAGATCCAATGTCTGGTAGTGTGCCCACCATTTCCACGGAAGGGAATCGACCAATTCGGCAATTTCCTGCCGCAGTGCGCAGACATATCTCAATACCCACTGAATCTTTTTCTCTTCACTATCCAGGGCATCGGGCGGAAGCATGCGTTCCGTTAACTTTCGCTGCAGTTCAAAAATATGCTCCAGGGAATCCATGGGTGTATAGTGTATATATGATATGTATAGTGTAAAACGAAAATTTCCTCTTGGCTCAACTTCTTTCTTTCCGGCGTTCGTTCGTACTCACTCCAAACTATCTCTAAATCTCATAAGATCGGGAGCATTTCTTTATTTCTTTACCGCCTTTGCCGGAAACGCAATGAAGAGTTTTCATTGCGTTTCCGGCGAGCCCGCGTAGCGGGCCAGATTTCGAAGAAATCAAAGGCGGTAAAGCCGATCGTCAGCCTGAGCCGTCGCTCGACAACGGAAACCAACACAAAATTTTCAATCCATATTTCCGATTTACAAAGCGCTACGATTCTGTCCAATTTCCTTCCCATCGAACGTTATGAATCATTTCGATACCGACACTTCTCTCCAGGAGATCAGCCATGATCTCTTTGCGACGCGCAGAGCGAAATTAGAAGCCCTACGACGCGACGGCCAAGATCCCTATCGCCAGCATTGGGAACAATCCCACACCAGCCGAAGTGTACGAGAATGTTGCGAAGAAGAATCACTTACCGAAGCGACAGAAGTATCACTGGCCGGCCGCATCGTCTCCTTCCGCATCATGGGCAAAGCCAGTTTTATCAAAATTTTGGACCGAGATGGGACCATACAGGTCTACGTCGCACAACAGGCTATCGGCGAAGAAACCTACCAGGAATTTAAAAAATACGACTTGGGTGATTTCATCGGCGTGAAAGGCACTGTTTTCCGCACCAAGACAGGAGAGATAACGGTTCGCAGTAGCGCCCTTCGGCTCCTGTCAAAAGCTCTACGCCCGTTGCCTGAAAAATGGCATGGTCTTGCGAATGATGACCAGATCTATCGCCAGCGTTATCTGGATCTCATCGCCGATTCTCGATCGAGAACAAGGGCCATCATGCGCACCGAAATGGTCAAAAACATTCGCCAATTTTTATGGTCTCGAGATTTTCGGGAAGTTGAAACACCGGTACTGCAAAATATCGCCGGCGGTGCCGCCGCGCGTCCCTTTACGACGCACATGAATGCTCTCGACTGTAATTTCTACCTGCGCATTTCGCTAGAGCTTTATCTAAAACGCATGTTGATCGCCGGATTTGACCGTGTATTTGAGATGGGCCGTGTGTTCCGCAACGAAGGACTTTCTCGAAAACACAATCCGGAATTTACCATGCTGGAGCTCTACCAGGCTTACAGCGATTACCGCGGCATGATGCGCCTCATCTACGACCTTATCCAACACCTCTGCCACGAGATTTTGGGAGGTACGCAATTGAAACGATCGGATGGCTCTATCATCGAGCTCGGTGGCGAATGGCGCGAAGTGAGTTACCGCGAACTCATATGCGAGGCCACACAGGATCCATTATGGTTCTCCCGAAGCAAGGAGGAAAAATGGAAATTCTGTGCCGAACGTTCGATCGAAGCCTCCATCGAAGAGGAAGATTTTGAAATTACTCATGCGGTCTACGGGAAATGGGTAGAACCTTCTCTGGTCCAACCGACATTTGTGACGCAACTTCCTAAAGAACTCTGCCCTTTAGCCAAACTCAACGAAAAAGATCCTTCGGTACTCGATGTCTTCGAACTCTGCATCAATGGCCAAGAAATCGCTCCAGCCTACTCGGAGCAAAATGATCCCCTGCTGCAAAGAAAAATGTTCGAAGCACAGGTCGGCGAGGAGACGCAGAACTTGGATAACGATTTCCTCCTCGCGTTAGAATATGGCATGCCTCCGGCCGGCGGTATGGGAATCGGCATCGATCGTCTGGCAATTCTTCTGACGGAAGCCGAAAGTATCCGCAATGTCATTCTCTTCCCCTCCATGCGGCCCAGCGGCTACTCCGACTAAGTTCATGAAGCAGGTTTTTATCAAAACATACGGGTGTCAGATGAATGAGCGCGATACGGAAGCGCTTCGCGCTCTGCTCAAATCTCGTGGCTATGCCATTAATGATGATGCGCATAATGCCGATGTTATTCTACTCAACACCTGCAGTATTCGAGAACAAGCCGAAACAAAGGCCATTGGCAAACTAACGTCCCTTCTGGCGCAGAAGAAACGCCACGGCACAGTTCTGGGTATTCTCGGATGCATGGCACAACGTCAAGGTGAGAAACTACAAAAACGTATTCCGGGAATCGATTTTGTCATCGGAACGGAAAAACTACACCGCGTCGCAGATTACCTTGACGAGCATTTTACAGATGTAAAAGCGAAGCCCATGTCGACCATTGTCGATATCGCATCTGAAAAAAATTCCCAGAACAAAATCTCCGCTCGCGATCTCAGACCCCATCAGGTATCCACTTTCGTGTCGATCATGCAGGGTTGTAACATGCGCTGTACTTACTGCATCGTTCCCCAGACGCGTGGCCGCGAACGTTATCGCCCCATGGAAGATATTCTTGAGGAAATTCAACAACTTTCCGCTCATGGCATCAAGGAAATCACATTACTGGGGCAAATCGTCAACCGCTACGGTCAAGGCGAATTTCCCATCATCGACAAGCAGAGTCCCTTTGTGCAACTCTTGGAAAAAATTCAGCCACTAGACGGCATCGAACGGATACGTTTCATGTCCCCTCATCCCTCAGGGTTTGGTAACGATCTCATCCAATGCTTCGGACAACTTTCCAAGCTCTGTCCACATGTCCATCTGCCGCTTCAGAGCGCATCGGATCGCATTTTGAGGGCCATGAGACGCCCCTACTCCCGCGACCAGTTTCGACAGATCATCCTTCGGCTCCGAGAACAAATTCCCGATATAGCCCTTTCAACCGACATCATTGTCGGATTTCCGAGCGAAACGGAGGATGATTTTAATGCGACTCTGGAATTTTTCGAAGAAATTTCATTCGACATGGCCTTCATATTCCAATACAGCCCCCGAGACGGTACGCCAGCGGCCCTCTATGAAGAACAAATACCGGAAAATACCAAAGCCGAGCGTCAACAGAAACTTCTTCAGCTCCTGGAGCAGCATTCGCATCGGCACAATCAAAAGCTCATTGGGACGACTCAATCAATACTCGTCGAAGGGAAAGCTCGCTATGGAGATACGAAATTTTGGGGTCGCAATCCAGGTTTCCATAAAATCATTTTCGATGGAGAAGAGGATCTTGTGGGACGATTCATCTCTGTGAAGATCGAAAGAGCCAGCACAACCGCGCTTCTGGGAAAAAGAATTTCATGAA
>JAITIW010000050.1 GCA_031279255.1 Puniceicoccales bacterium | reverse complement strand
ATATTTTCCACTTGCAGAAACGGGAGAACGCCGCACAGTGTCACGGTATCCTTCAGGCCCAGGTGGCGGAATCGGCAGACGCGTCGGACTCAAAATCCGATTCTCGCAAGAGAGTGAGGGTTCGACCCCCTCTCTGGGCACCAGAAAATGCAGGTTAAGATTAATTCCTATCTTCCATGATCTTCGCATAAAGATCCTGAATCTTTTTCATCTCACCTTCCAATGCGAATTTCTCACAAAAAATTCTGTGGCATTCCCGAGCTTTTCTTATGGCTTCTTCTTGATGGTTTTGAATATATTTAACATGTGTAACGATTTGACGAAAAACACCACCTGGATCGTCTTCGATATTATCCACATCAATGTAATATACATTATCTGCGAACTCACGCATTACCCATGGATGCCTGTCACTGATGATCACATTAGAAGAGGCACATATCTCTAAAGTTTTGCCTGACATACCTCCTTGTTGACGAAATGACTTAGCATGTAAAAGAAGGGATATACCATATTGTTGACCTATTGCAACAGGCCCTACGCCATTAACAGGAATATCGCCTTCATAACCCTTGTCCAACCAACGGCATTTTTGTCGATTTTTCCAAGAAGATGCTTGGCTATGAACATGGAAATATCCTGTATCTCCAAGTAAATTATAGACTTGGAAATAGGCTGCATCCCCTCGCTCATCCCAATTGGCTCCATAACAAAATAATTGCGTTTTAGTATTATAATTAAAATCAGTCTTAAAGGTAGTAGGATAAGTCAATATATGATAAAATTTTTTCCTCTCACCAAATTCTACATAATTTTTTAACGGCTCGAAGCTTTCGCAGCAGCAAAGAAAACCGTCATAACGCGCAGTATTTTGAGCTATTGAAAGATTTTCTCCACATTGAACTCCTGCTTGAATCACAAATAAATTTATTAGGTTAGGCATTGGTGCAAAACCTCCATCTAAGGATATGACAAAATGAGGGTTCAAGTAGGGGATCCATTTGCTATCTTGAAGATCGTCTATTAAAAACCACTCCCATCCTAGATTTTCAGCTGCGATGCTCATGCGTATAGCCCATTGAATTTCACCTATCGATGGCCTCGTAACAATGGCCATTCGGGGTCTTGTTAAAGCATGAGGAATCTGTCGCTTATCGGCATGTTTGGTTAAAACATTACAAAGTCTTTCGGAAATGTATGATACTAATTTTTTAGCATCTATTTTTTTTAATTTTTCTACGAAAGCCAGAAAATCACTTCTCCACTCATTAGCTTGAGAAATGTAATGCTTTGTAAGGTGTAATTGTTTGTCGTCACTTATAATGATGGTATAAAACGGCTCATAGGTGCCATCAACAATTTTGGGTTGAAAATCTAAAGAACGAAATGGTCGAAAAATATAAGTTTTAGGGTTAGCATCTTTTCTCCATATTGAGACTTCTCTTAGGACAAAGTTTCCAGGCAATGTTCTATGATTCAATGAATCGCGATAATCGCGATTTTTATCTTTGAAGTCGAATGACTTTTGAGCACTTTGACATATATCGTAATTTTTATACAAGGTTGCATTCCAAACCCAAAATGCAACTCGACGATAGATACTGGAACTCTGGTAACGATCGTTACAAATTGCGAGATGAGGTACAAATTCTAAAGGACTCCCGAACATGTAACCTTGTGGCAATTGGTGCTCTGTGGCCTGAAAGGTCACTTTATCATCGAGATCGTAATAACCATCTGTTGATGCGATATCCGATCTAGGAGTAGCCAGTCCCATGCGAACGAGCATGTTGCCGATCTCCGTAGGAAGATTGACGGCATGATTATCATGCTTCGTGCATTTTAAAACATTTGTTGGTCCTGTGACGCTGTGAATATTGACCCCTACGGTATCACTTGGTATAAGAGTGCTCATCCTGGCTCCTCCCTCCAAAATAGGATCGGCCGAGAGGACTTGATGGCCCATAAGTAATGGCGCTATGATAAAGGTGCCCGAAAATAAAAAATGCGATTTCATATATACGGTGACTGGTCTAGCACATGAGAATAATAAGCGCAAACTTTTTTTGCACGACGTGGAAGAAATTCAAAACTCTACTCCTTTAAGAAGAATTCTGCAGATTTCCCTTTCCCCCTCAATCCTCCACCACCTTGCTGCCTGGAATCGCTCGGCCCAGCCTAATGCTCTCGTATAGGTCCCGGATATCACGCATGAAATCTTCCAATGCGAATTTCTCACAAAAGATTTGATGCGAACGGCGGGCGAGTTCTTGGGCTTCTTGAGGATGACTTAATATCCGCTGCATGTGGCCGTCGATGGTGCGAAACATCTCTTCAGCCGATTTTGTGGTATCGACATAAAGTACCGAATCACCAAAATATTTTTTAGTAAAAGGAAGCTTGTCACTGATGATGACGCTGCTCGCTGACGCGGCTTCGAAGATGCGGCCGCTTGGGCAATTTCCTTCCAGATGGACTCTACCGTGAATGACCAATGAGATGCCGCACTCGTATGCCTTCCGCCGCACTGCGTCGGCTGTAAAAGGAAGTTGCCCTTTCCAGCTCGGGAGTACTTGGCATGTTTCCCGATTGGTCCAGGCGGGTTTATGTCCATAGGCTTCAAAATATCCTTTATTGCTTAATTGTTCCCAGAGCTGAAAATATTCTTTATTACGGCGATTATCCCAATTACATCCACAGTAAAATAATCTATTCGGTTCCGGTGAAGAGAATGTAGTTCCACAGGCAGAAGGATAATGAGTAACCGAATAAAATTTTCGACCTAAAGAACAGACAAAGTTCTTTAATTCTCCAACTGATTCTGGTGCCGTGAGAAGAAAGCCATCGTAGCGGCTTAAGTTGAGAAACCTTTCTCTCTGTCCGGATGCTTTTCCAACCGGCCAATGAAGGGACATAAAGTTTTTAATCCCGTGAATAAACCATTCATGACGGATTTGGTGATATACAACACAATGAGGATTTAGCATCTTCAGAAACTCGTTTCGTTGTTTCCAGTCCTGCCCCTCCCCTGGACAGATAACCCACTCCCATCCTAGCTTTCCAGCCGCTTGGGCCATCCTTACGACGAGAATTACTTCACCAGCGGAACCAGGTGTGCTGAGGGCAATTCGAAATCGGCCCGTTGGATGAGGTAGTCCCGTAACAGGAAAAGTATCTTGGTGTTGTCGGCATTCATCTAGTAAATTTTGAGAGATATAATTTTTATCCTCGAGCCACTGCAACATTCGGCGGCAGTAATCCTTTTGTTCATCTGATCGAGGATGGCGTAGAATATGCTCCGTTAGGATACTGTAGCAGCCGTAATCTGTGGTATCCGAATAATGGACGAGAGAATAGAATCTCGCTTCTTTGTCGCTCGATTTAGATTGTAATTTGAAAAAGTAGGATCCAAAAGGTAGAGTAATATAGGTTTTGTCCTGCGGTCTGTGGAGTGAAATGGCGCTTTTTACGCCAAACGGCAGGGAGCGAGAATGGACAGACGTTGATATGGGTAATGGCGGCCAATCAGCATTTGGTGAAAGAAATGTATCATAATCCTCTTCCAAGGAAGCGTCCCAGAGCTGAATGACAATTTCTGCTCGGACATCATTGGGTCGTCCTGACTCTGGGAGCCTATTTCCCAGATCTTTTATTCCCAAGTGCGGAATAAGTTGCAACGGATCGCCAGAAACGTAACTTAATGGCAATTGGTGCTCTGTGGCCTGAAAGGTCACTTTATCATCGAGATCGTAATAACCATCTGTTGATGCGATATCCGATCTAGGAGTAGCCAGTCCCATGCGAACGAGC
>JAITIW010000055.1 GCA_031279255.1 Puniceicoccales bacterium | reverse complement strand
AATAAGGCTCCGGAAGACGAAGTCGTCATCCATGTCGTCATGACGGAAACGTTGAAACAAGAGCATAGAGAAAAATTCCAGCAACTGGAAAATTTATTCTCTAACGTTCAGATCCAAATTCACGACGACGAACGTACGATCCAATGTATCGCCCAAGCGCTCATTATGCCCAATGGCTGGCTTAAAATTAGCGATTTACCCGTTAAAGGAATGGCAGCCAGACTTGTTCTGGATAAAATTCTTCCGGAAACGATTCATAAGGTCATTTATCTAGATGGAGATATCTTAGTCCTCGATTCTCTCAAAGATCTATGGCAGAAACTTCCCAAAGAAAATTACGCCATAGCTGGTATAGCTGATAGTTGTTGCGATCCTGCAATTTTTCCGTCACAGGGAATTATGGACCGTCTCTGTGAACTACATATATATTGTCCAGATATCTCCTTCCCATTGTATATCAACAGCGGTGTTTTAGTACTGGATCTCGATATTTTGCGTCGAGAAAATCTCTTTTCGGATGTCATTGCCTGGATGCTGCATTATCGTTCGCTTCGTCCGGACCAAGATGCCATTAATGTTGTTCTGCATGACCGTATTCTCGAATGTGAAGGGAAGTGGAATGTATTTCCTCCCCATCGGTTAGCGATAAAAGAGCCTCTACCGGGTATTGCCATCATGCATTACGCCGGATCTCCTAAGCCATGGGTTGCTCCACACCGGATCATTGATAATCGTTGGTGGCAACCCAATCGCTGGCCTATTCTCTGGAAACATATCACGTTACAGCCGCCAACCCTATGGCATCAGTATCGCCAAGAATCGCCGTGGAAACATTCCAAAGCAACTTTGCTAGCTGAGCTCTTTGGCACTCATCAAGATTGCAAAATTTTTATTCCATTCTTGGGCATGATACTGGGAATAGTCGTGCTTCTCTTCCTAAGCCTGTCTTATATTTTCCTCCGCAGATGCGGATACAGCCATGGCTAAAGTTGATGGATTGCTCTTTTCTCTCTTCAACTTCTGCCAAAAAATGAAATTAACGGGAGAAAGAATTGTTTCTCATTAAGCTCTGTTGCCAAGAATGGCCACGCTTTTCCTGAGCTTGTTCTATATTTTCCTTCAAAAGATGCTGACACAATCATGACCAAAATCAGTAAGTGACCTTTTGCTGCTCTTTCCTCCGACTAAGGATAAGTTCCATTTCTTTTTCTGGCTAACTCTCCTGTGTTCTTTTTCGGAAACAGTTGGTATAATCATGACTCGATTACCTTTCACTGCTCTTTTCTTTAATTGAGAATAGTTATGCTTCTCACTCTAAATCTACCTTATGCTCGCTTTCGCGGGCACCGATGCAGCCATGGCCAAAGTCGACAAACTGCCTTTCGCTTTTATCTCGACTTCTATTAAAATAACTATGCCGAACGAAGTGAAGCTGTTTTGCTCATTATACTTTAGAAGTAAATCAGGCAAAAAAAATTACATCATTCCCGTTTTTCATCGATTAACGCTCAACAGAAATTCCACATTGCTACGGGTCTTTTTCAGGCGAGAGATGAGCATCTCCATCGCTTCTGTCGAAGGGACTCCCTTGAGCGCACGGCGGAGGGTGTAGATTTTCTCCATCTCATCCGGATGGTACAAGAGCTCCTCACGGCGCGTACCGCTCTTTTCGAAATTAATCGCTGGAAAGATGCGCTTTTCCACCAAGGCTCGGTCGAGGTGCAATTCCATATTGCCCGTACCTTTGAATTCCTCGAAGATCACATCATCCATTCGGCTTCCGGTCTCGATGAGCGCCGTCGCTAAAATCGTCAAACTACCACCACCTTCAATATTGCGCGCAGCACCGAAAAAACATTTTGGCTCCTGAAGGGCATTCGCTTCCACTCCACCGGAAAGAATCTTTCCGCTGCTGGGCTGGCGCGTATTGTACGCCCGTGCCAAACGCGTGATGGAATCCAGTAAAATCACCACATGCTGACCGGCTTCGACACGACGACGGGCATTTTCAATCGCCATATCCGCTACGGTAACATGATTATCGGCGGATTCATCAAAGGTTGAACTGATGACTTCGGCCGGAACATGACGCGCAAAATCTGTCACTTCTTCCGGTCGTTCGTCGATTAATAGGATCATCACATGGGCATCCGGACGTGCTTTCACGATGGCATTGGCAATATGCTGCAACAGGATAGTCTTTCCTGTTCGTGGAGGAGCTACAATCAATCCACGTTGTCCCAATCCGATGGGCGTCAGTAGATCGACCACACGCATCGAAAGATTATCCCATGTAACCGCTTCCGGAGATTCCAAAAGAAGTCGCTCTGTGGGATAACAGGGTGTGAGCTCCTTAAATTTCGGGAGAATCGGGAGCGGATGTACCATCGCTAGGCCCATGACGTCGATGATGCGCAAAACAAATGGGCAGGAAGACTGCTCCTTAGGCGGATGGATATAGGCCGTAAGATTCTGCCCACGTCTCAGGCCATAGCTCTGGATGAGGCATCGTGGAACGAAGGCACTCTTAGCCTGAATGCGAAAAGAATCCTGTGCATAAACCATGACACCATCGCCATTATCGACGAATTCCAGCACACCCTGCACGCGTATCGGTGTACCTTCCTCCAATGCCTGCATCATACAGACATCTAAAATTCGGCTGCGCGACGGTATACGATCCTCAGAGAGGAGTGCCGATTCCTCGACGAATTTCAGGAGCTGTACCTGTGTCTGAGCATAGGCCTGCATGAGGTCGAAAATTTTTCCTGTTTCTTGAAAAACAGAAGTAAAAACGTTCTCCAGGCTATCCCTGCGGCGAAAAATATCCAGGTTACGCAGACCACCTAGAGAAAAACTACCGATCCGCAGGGTACGGGCTCCTGTCGGCGGACGCGATGAATTCGGTCGACGCATGTCGCCATTGGGACGATAAGAGTTACCCCCAGAGCCATTTGCGTTCCCGGCATTAGGCCGACGGTTGGGAATGTTATTCGTGCCGGAACGGCGAACATTTTCATCGCGACGCACATCATCCCCAGGTGTAGACATACCAGAATCTTCTTCCATCTTCGCTTCTCGAGCATTTTGACGACTGGCCACCGAAGAAAATTCCCTCGCAGCGGTCACACCCTTATCTTCTCTTATCAAAGAAGGAGACGACCTCTCTTCTAGAGTCAGTATGTCAGAAACCCTGCAGGGCTGAGGGCTCCACTCTTCCTTTGAAGTCGTCTGCGAAAGATCGCTGTACTGAAACATCGCTCGACGGGCCGGAGAGACCATAGTTCCTGACGATGTCGAAGTAGATTTTGTAGATTCTGCCGATGATTCGGATGGTGACGACATCACCCGACGTGCATGACCGCGCACCAAACGCGATCTTTTCTCGGCAACGCTTGAGGGCAGATTCTCTGCATCCTTATCGGATACTTCCGTTAACTTCAAAGTCGATTGATCGGGCAGTTCCGACGAAACATCTGTCTCTTTCTTCGTCGTGCGACGGCGATACGTTGGCGACTTTACCACAGTTCTCATTGCCTCTAGCGGCAACATCTCTTCAGATTTCATAAACCAAGGATAATTGAAAAAATTAAAATAATTTTGGAGAATTCATTTTCACTATACCGAAAATGAAACAGAACAACCACCTACTACCCATCATTGGATTCATCAGTGGAGATCAACCGGCTCCCTATTCACTTGAGAAAAACGCCCTTAGCAAGCTTTTGTTTAAAAATTTTCGCACAGCGGACAAATTTTTATTACTTTTACACAGTTTAGTGGGATATGATGAATGCCTTCGCCCTTAGGCAAAGACTTCAGGATAATAAGATTTTAGGATGATATGAGGCATGAAATACAGGCAGGGAGCACATATGACATGAAATATCACATAATATGCTGTACAAAATACAGGTACAAAGTCTCAACAGGATGTATGGCCACAAGGGCGATAGAATGAACAAGGGGAATATGCTCCGCTAATAATATGGATATAGTAAGCGGGAATATAAGTCCTGATCCTGTGCACAGGCTAATACCTGCTCCTCCCAACCCATCATTAACAAAAATAGTTCGATGGATAAAGTAGGAAAGCAGCTAAAAGCTGCCACAAGAATTTGAAATGTTGAAGAAGAAATATTGGGGACAGCACCTGCGGGCCGGAGGGTATTCTGCTGTAACTGTTAGAAATGTAAACCGTGAAGATATTCAAAAATATATAGAAAATCAAGGGATACATCATACGTCTGGAGATTTCCCAAATATCAGACTTATTAGCATTTTATGTTTTTAATCTGCTTTGCAAGCATCTATGCGATACTATCGCCTCAAGACCCAAGAAATCCTCATTTCAAAATTATATTTCACACGGCTGCCACGAAGCCCCAAAACTTTAAAAAAACATATCTCGCTTATCTAAGTAGACGATATTCACCACCTACGGCCTTTGCCAGAGACTATGTATACATTTCATCGAATTAACGATTGAATTTCAGCCAGAAGCATCTACAGTGGCCCGAAAATATATGATCTCTTTTCTGCAGCGCATTTTGCAAAAGCACCATAAGTGGCTTTTTTCAATTCTTCTCTTCGTCATCGTCGTGTCGTTCGTCTTTACGATTGGAGCATCACCCGGCATCGGAACAGGCCGTAAGCGCGCCAAACAGGAAAATTTTTTCGATTACAAGCTCGACTCTGAACGTGATAGAAATGCCCTTTTTCAGGAGACATGGATCAGTGCTATGCTTCAACAAACACCCATTTTCTTCGAAGCTCAGCTGCAAAATCTGGCTATTACCCGAGCCATGGAACTCTACTATGCTAAAGAGCTTCGCCTGCCTGATCCTTCCGAAGCACAGCTCAAAGAAAAAATCCAACAGATGCCTCTGTTTTTTTCAAAAAAAACTCAGGCATTCGATCCCGCGATCTATGAAAAAATCCTCCAAGGTCTCCTGGGAAATCCACGCATAACACCCGCTGTTGTTCAGAAAGCACTATCCGATGACTGGAAAATTGCCTTCGTAAGGGATGCTCTGGGGCGCCAAGGTTATGCCTTTATCTCCCAAGCCAAAGAAGCCCTCGCCAAAGCGGAGACCCAGTATACATTCGATCTCCTCTCGTTCTCTCCGTCTCCGGATGAAGATGAAGACATAGAGGTATCGGAAGAGGATATTCATCATTATGTCGCTCAGCACAGCGAAGCTTATTTAGAACCTGAATCCTATCGCCTCGCCTTCATCGAATTTAATCCGGAACAATACCGTCCTTCCATACCCGTAGCGACTAAAGAACTTCTTAAGAAATTCTACTTCGATCATAAGGCGGATTTTGCTTCTCTAGAAGAGGGTTCCGATGAACTCAAGCAGGCGATCATCGAATCCTACGAACGTTCTCAATCGCTCGCAATCGCTACGCAAAAAGCCAGTGACTTGGCTTACCAAGTCTACGAACAGGAACTGACCCCTGAGCATGATGCTCTGAAAGCGTTATTGGAACAATATGAAGTTAAACTCGAAACCCTGCCCATTTTTAGGCCCGGTAAATACATCGATGATGAACGTTTCTCACCCGACAGTCTGTCCATTGCCACCACATTGGATGAAGAACGAGCTTTTTCAGATCCCATCAAAATGAAGAACGGCAGCATCGCCATCTTGGTACTTCAGGAGACCATTCTACCACATTTGGCAGATTTTGAAGACATCCGCGAGACTGCACTGGCTGATCTGCAAAAAGAACGGCGTCGTGAACATTTTCGCCAGCAATGTGAAGGCATCTCAAAGGCATTGTCGGCAATTCCGGAACCCCACAACCGAGAGGACTTTGAGGAACGTACTCAAGCGATGGGGCTTTCGCTAAAAACTTTTTCGCAACTGAAGCTCAAGGATGCACATGGAAAAATATCATCGGCCGTATCGCAGGTTCTCCCTACCCTTTCCGAAGGGAAATATTCCACTGATCTTTTTCAGGAAAATCGCTGCGAATGGGTACGACTCATCAGCAAGGACATCGATGCGGCAGTAATAACAGAAGAACGCATTCAGGAGCAACTCACATCTCTGGAACAGACGGCGGCACAACAGCGAACAGAAGCTTTTTGGATGGAGAATATCCAGAATTGGGCCAAAAGACAACCTGGCCATAAGGACGAGAAGCCGTGAAAATATGAAACTCCATCGAGGGCTCCTTGGCAAAGAGTAGCTATGTTCCATAACGTAAAAATTCTACTCTGATTATAATATGAGAATTCCATTCTGAATATGAATGATGACCGCTCTGTTTCTCGTTCTGTTTATACGACATCATTGACGGATGCCCAATGCGCACAGCTCGAAGCCATCTGTCGGCAGAAGCATATGGAGACATACGATGTCCCCTATGCCCAAGCCGCTTTCAGAGGCGATGCTATCTCCATCGTCATTTACGAGAGCCACAAACTCGTCATACAGGGAAAGAAAACTACCGACTTTGTGGAATTTACGCTGGAACCGGAAGTCCTCGGTGCGGCGCATTTGGGTTATGAGGAAATCGAACATCCGGAGTGGTTTGAATTGCACGCTGGATTAGACGAGAGCGGGAAAGGAGATCTTTTTGGATCCCTCGTCTCCGCCTGCGTCATCGCCGATGGAGAAGCGGTCCGAAAGTGGATTGCCTCCGGTGTTCGCGACAGTAAACATATTTCCAGTGATCGCGCGATTTTCCAGCTGGAGGAAATGATACGCAAGACACCTCATGTCATTGGTGAAGTTTTTAAACTTTCCGTACCGACTTACAATCGGCTCTATACCAAATTCACCTCCAATCTCAATGACCTCCTCGCGTGGCTTCATGCGCAATGCCTACAGAAGGCGCTCGCCAAACGACCCGAAACACCGTGGGGATTACTCGATCAATTTTCCAAACAAGCACTTGTGCAGCGGCAGCTCCGCATTCCCAATTTTGAACTCCGCATGCGTCCCCATGCCGAAGAGGATCCTGTCGTCGCCGCCGCTTCGATACTAGCCCGTGCGGAATTTATTCGTTCCATGAAAGCATTATCCGGTCAGGCCAAGGTAGTACTCAAGCGCGGAGCGAGCCGCGAAGTCAAAGCACAGGCAGAGGAGTTGATCCGGCGCCATGGTCATGAAAAATTTTCCTCCTTTGCCAAAATGCATTTCAAAACTGCGCAAGAGGCGCTTGCGATGGCCAATGCAAAGTCATCGGAAGATGATAAGAATCCCAAAACGGATGCGTAAGCGTTATGGCTCTTTCCATTTACCCCAAAAACCGATTCACCTTCACCTAAGATTTGCGTGATGATAAATCGTATTCCCATCTAGATGGTGTCGTCAAAATCAGGCAGCAGCCTTTCCATCTTATTCCATAATTCATCTGATAGGTCATGTCTCCTATGTATCCTCTTTCTCATTCTCTCTTTTTTCTTTTTTTCCCTTTGTCCACCTCTTTATTTGACGACACCCTATAGACAATAGACCTCTTTCAAAACGACATCAAAACGCCTGTTAAATGATGAAATTCTTCTGTTGATAAATCTGTTTCAAATATCTCCTACTTAGCTCTCAAAACAATTATCACTTTATTGCACTTATCATCGTTTCAAAAGAAGTCCAATATCACACTCCCATCCGGTATTTCCACCGGCGTCGGCATCCGATAGGGCGAATTCCCCGCCTTTCGAGCCCTCCGGGCTCGTGCCCGCTACGCGGGCCAGCGGACTAGAAAAAATGATAAAGCTAACGCTTTACATTTTTTCTGTCCGCAAAGGCGGGGAAAGAACACCACAGAATTTCTCCATTGCCAAGTGATCAAAAACTCTATAGTTTCTCCTGAATAGAGGGATATCATTATGAATCATCACATACAAGATTTTGTCAAAAAGGATTCGCATAAGCTCGTCGAGCACAGCTGTAAAACAATTCTCAAAGATCGGCTCCACTTACCGGGACCGGATTTCATCGATCGCGTCTGGGCTCATTCCGATCGCTCCTGCAATGTGCTCAATAGCCTGGCGCGTATTTACAATACCGGCCGCCTAGCCCACACGGGATATGTTTCCATTTTACCAGTGGATCAAGGCATTGAGCATTCGGCAGCGGCTAGTTTTGCACCGAATCCTGAGTATTTTGATCCGGGAAATATTGTCCGCCTAGCCTTAGAAGGTGGCTGCAATGCTGTCGCCTCCACCTTGGGGGTACTGGGCATAACCAGTCGTCAATATGCTCACAAAATTCCCTTCGTCGTAAAACTCAATCATAACGAATTACTGACGTATCCCAACAAATTCGATCAAATTTACTTCGGACAGGTACAGCAGGCTTATGATATGGGTGCGGCTGCCATCGGTGCTACGATCTATTTCGGTTCGGAGGAATCTACGCGGCAGATCCAAGAGACTAGTGAAGCCTTTCAATTGGCTCATGAACTCGGACTCGTCACCATTCTCTGGTGCTATCTCCGCAATCCTGCCTTTAAGGCCGATAAGGATTACCACACGGCGGCTGATCTGAGCGGCCAGGCGAATCACCTCGGCGCCACGATTCAAGCGGATATTCTCAAGCAGAAACTGCCGACCAATAATGGTGGATTTAAGGCATTGAAATTCGGAAAGACGGACGAGAAAGTTTATACCCAGCTCTCTTCGGATCATCCCATTGATCTGACGCGTTATCAGGTCGCCAATGGCTATATGGGCCGTACCGGCCTCATCAGTTCCGGAGGTGCTTCCGGTAAAAATGATTTTTACGACGCCGTCGAGACAGCCATTATCAATAAACGCGCTGGCGGAATGGGTCTCATCTGCGGCCGAAAGGCTTTTCAACGCCCGATGAGAGAAGGTATCGAATTACTCCACACCATCCAGGATGTCTATCTGGAGAAGAGCATCACGATCGCCTAATTTAGAGCTTACCATTCACAACAACCCACTTATAAGGAACGCTTTGGCGTTCTTTTTTTACCTTAGCATCGGGCACATCGTTATATCTTTCCTGATCATTGTCGTACAGGCCGCCTTTGCGGCCCCAGCACATGAACAGTGTTCATATGCTGGGGCCGGAGCCGGCGCAGCCGGCAAGAGCCCGAAGGGCTCCAAAGGCGGCCCAAAAATAACGGGCTCAGATTAAGCGAAACGGCAACATAAAGAGCAACATAGAGATTTTCCAGCTCCCTAAAAAGACACCTCCCAATCTCAAACTCCACATCCTAACCAAACGAAGCCCATTTCCCAACCGATCACTAACGCCCTAAAAAAAATATCCTATAATCTCACGGCATGTGCAGTTGCGATAACGAAACCACCCAAGTCATCCACGTCGTCGAAGCCACGATCGCTTTAATATCCGCCTTCATCGGATGTTCTCTTCTTCTGCAAAATAGGCATCGCACCGAAGACCCGTCCCAAACGAACTCTTATTCTTCAAAATTAAAAACATATTTCATGATTCTTCCACGTTTTCTTCTCTCTTTTTTCACCCAGCTCTGGCATAGGCTAGAATCCCTGGTCTCCAAAATAGTCTCATCTTTCACGCCTCTCATCCGGGATAAAATCATCCCATTTCTCCGCAAGCTATTGGCTTCCATGAAATCCGTCCTTCAACGCATACGCGACCGTCAGCATTTCTAAGCTTTCCCTTTTATGTTCATGAAACCGATGACCAAAACTTTTCGAAAATACCTCGATCGTATGCAGATGGCTCAGACGCATTCCCAAAACATCCTACGGCAGTGGTCACCTTCCAGCGAGACCTTACAGGCTTCATTGGCCTGTGCCTGGGAAATTTTTTTTGACCTTCTGCAGCATCAGGAAGAGATTTCGCTCGCCGATCTTAATGCCATCTCGGGCATCATCCAAAAGCTCTCCTCTTGCCACAGCCAATTGTCGACCCTGGAATCCAAGAATCGCCATGATCATAACGGTGATGAGATCCCTTCGGAACCGACGACGCAGCTCTCGCAGGAGATCATCGAGGCGATCGAACAACAATTACAGCTCCTCTAAGCCATGCCTCAGCGTTCTCATAAATTTTTCCTCCCCTACCAAGAGCGTTGGATTCGCGATGAATCGCAGCTCAAACTTATGGAAAAAGCACGGCAGATCGGCATAACATGGGCCAGCGCTTACCGATTGGTACGGCAACATGCCCATCATCAGCGTCGACTCGATTCATGGGTCGCGTCCCGTGACGAAAACTCCGCCAAGCTCTTTCTGGAGGACTGCAAATTTTTTCGAAACATTTTACACGTTGCCGCGCATTCCCTCGGCCGAGCGCTCTCGGCTGATACCGGACGGGATAGCGCCTATTCCATCCGCTTCAGCAATCATACGCAGATCTACTCACTCTCCTCCAATCCTGATACTCAGGCCGGGAAGCGCGGTACACGTGTATTAGATGAATTTGCCCTTCATCCACAGGCCGATCAACTTTACAGTACCGCCTATCCGGGAATTACCTGGGGCGGACAATTGGAGATCATCTCGACCCAACGGGATGCGGATCATCTCTTCAACCGCCTTATTCAAGAAATCATTCACAACGGGAATCCCAAAAATTTCTCCTATCATCGCGTTACGCTCGAAGATGCACTTCAACAGGGAATTCTTCAGCGCATTCAGGCCCAATTAGCTCCCGAAGATCCGCGACAAGCCATGACGGAATCCGATTACTACGATTACATCCGCCAGGCCTGCATCGACGAGGATTCCTTTCAACAGGAGTACATGTGCCACCCTCTCCAAGAAGGTGATTCTTTTCTTTCCTATGCGCTCATTCAGAGCTGCGAATATGCTCCGAATATCCATTGGAAACGCGACCCGATGGCCATTACCCACGAGGCCTATCTCGGGATCGACATCGGACGAGAACATGACCTCAGTGTCTTTTGGCTACTCGAAAAAGAAAATGGCATCGCCTATACTCGAAATATTGTCTGCGCCCAAAAGATGCGCTTCTCGGACCAGGAACTGATTTTGAAATCCTTTTTCTCGATCCCTTCCCTGCGCCGCGTCTGCATCGATCAGAGCGGTATCGGACGCCAATTTACCGAACGAGCCATTGAGCATTTCGGTTCCTATCGTGTCGAAGGCATTACCTTTACACCCAGTGTCAAAGAACAGCTCGCCTATGCTCTGCGTACCGCTTTCGAACAACAACAGCTGAGGATTCCGGCAGAACGTTCGGTTCGAGAAGACCTACGGGCCGTCAAAAGAGAGACGACTTTTGCCGGTCACATTCGATTTTCAGCCGAGAGGAACGATCAAGGTCATGCCGATCGTTTCTGGTCTCTCGCTCTCGCTTGGCATGCCAGCTGTGATGCCACAAATTCTCCCTATCATTTTACCGCCATTCCATGGCAAAAACCGCAGCATGCCTGGATTTGATCTCTTTGCCTTTCACACCATGAAATTCTCTTCGCAAATTTCCGACACCCGCATTTCGCATTCCCTGCGAAATCAATTCAATCCCATCCGTCACCTGAGTCCCGAGACGCTTTCCCATATTCTCGATGGTTTCGCCGCTGGGTATTTAAAACCGGCTGCCCTCGCTTGGGAAGCCATCGAACATCGGGATGACGTCATCCAAGGAGTTGCGGCCAAGCGCAAAAAATCGGTCGCGCGCCTGCCATGGGAAATTCTGACCATCGACCCTTCCCCGGAAGCCATGAAGCAGAAGGAAGCCCTGGAGTATTTTTACAATAATCTTCGTGCGACCCATGCCTGCGACCGCCATCAATCCGGTGGATTGGCCCTCCTGGTCAAGCAGATGATGGATTCCGTCGGCAAGAAGTATGCCATTCACGAAATTGTTTACCAAACACCGACAAAAAATAGCTCTGGAGATTTTCTCCTATCCGCTGAATTTCGCTTCGTTCCTCTGTGGTTTTTTGAAAACCGCCACGGACATATGCAATTCCTGCCACAGGAGGGCTCACTCGAAGGCCTAGAGCTGGAAGCCGGTTCCTGGATGGTGACGCATGGAGATGGTCTCATGGAGGCCTGTTCCATTGCCTATCTCTTCAAGCACCTTCCGCTCCGGGATTGGCTCGTCTACTGCGAACGCAATGGCATGCCAGGCGTCAAAGGCATCACGAATGCCCAGCCTGGTAGTGAAGAATGGGAGAGCGCCAAAGCGGCTATTGAGTCCTTTGGGGCGGAATTCAATGCCCTGATGACGACGGGGACACAGATCGAAGCCATTGATCTCACCAGTCGAGGAGAATTGCCCTATCCTTCACTCGTCGACCGCATGGATCGGGCCATATCGGCCCTATGGCGCGGCTCTGATCTCTCGACACTTTCGCGCGCTACCGGTGCCGGTGCATCCCTCCAGGGAGACGAATGCATTCTTCTGGAAGAGGACGATGCCTGTACGATTTCCGAAACCCTCAACCAACAGGTTGATATCTACGTGCTTCGCTACCTCTTCGGCGACATGCCCGTCAAGGCCTATATCAAACTCATCCCTAAGACACGGCGTAATTTGCAAGAAGAAATCCGCATCTATCGCGAACTCTATGACATGGGCCTCCCCTTGGCTGTTGAGAAAATAAGAGAAAATTTTGGCATCCCGACGCCTCAGACTAATGAAAACATTTTGAGTAAACAAGAACCCACAACCTAATCTTTTTTCATGGATACCGCTTTACAGGAAATCAACTGGTCTTCATCACCTTATGCGGAAACATCTGCTACAAAGCGCTGGATGAAACTCATCGCCTACGGAGAATACCCTCACCCTAATGGCCTACAGTGCATCGACCGCAGCATCGCGCAGGCTATGGTGGAGCACTTCAAATCATTCCGCGGACGCTTACGGCGCAAATTCGGAGGGCTTCCGCTCTACATCGGCCATCCCGATGATCCGCAATTTCGGTCACAAGCAGGACACCAAGATACCCGGGCTTATGCCTGGATTCAGGACATGGATGCTCGCGACGATGGTCTATGGATTTTCATCAAGTGGTCAGATATTGGTCTACAGCTGATCCACAATGCTTTTTTTAAATTTTTCTCCCCGCGATGGGAAATGCAGATCATGGCCTCCGGAAAATACAAACCCATCCGACTGCTGTCGGTGGGCCTCACCAATCATCCCAATATCCCAGGAGATGCCATCGCAAACCAAGAAATCACCATAGCAACTGCTTCTCTCAATATCACCACATCATCCGATCTCGAAAATTTTCTCTCCGATAGTATCCGCGAAGGTCACATCCTACCCAATGAATGTCCCGAATGGGACCGACGCTACGGCGAAGATCCAGAACGTGCCCGAGAGGAAATCCAAAATCATCACCATGGGCTCCATCTCCAGGCCCATAGCGCTGCTATCCACGAATCCAATCCACAGGTTTTTTCCCGAGAGCGTATGCGTGCGCAGGTCCATCAACGCATGCAGGCCGGAGAGACCTATGCCGATGCCTGGGCATCCGTACGCCAATCACATCCACAATTTTTTTAACATTTTCAACCTATCGTTATGAAATCAATACTCACCATCTTCTCCAATTGTGCCGGCCACACTCACGGCTCGCACATCACGTATCGTGCCGGTGAAACTGCCGTTGCGCGTTATCGCCTCGTCAAACTGTCTCCGGATGACTTTTCAGTTGCCCAAGCCGGCGCAGATGATGGCCCCATCGGCATATCGACTGACGAAGCGGCTCCGGGCGAAATGCTCGATGTCGCACTGCTCTGCTCATCGGATACGCTTTCGGTTAAAGTCAGTGGCCCTGTTCAAGCCGGGGATATTCTCGTTCCTGCCGCCGATGGTTGTGCACAAACACTACCCACAGCGGACGGTACTTATCTCCAAATTGGCATCGCATTGAAAAATGCCGCGACCGCCTCATTGGTCGAAATCATGCCCTGTCTGCCGATTCCCCATACCATCAACAATTAATCTATTTTTTACACCATGAATGCTCACGAAATACTTCCACGCGACGACGGACTTCAAGGCTATGGTACCGTCTGCGCCGCCAATGAATCGCGTTTCTCCGCCAGCCATTATTCGGAACCCCTAACGGCTTTTACCGAAGGATGGAAAGATCCGGAACATTTGGCTGATTTACTCGATTTCATCGCACCACTGATTCCCGTTGCCCGGCGATTCGAATTCAAAGTGGCCGATCATGAAGAGGCCTTTTTATCAGAATCCGACGATATACGCGCCATTGGTTCTTCTTTTAAGCGCATCGAGTTCATCGGAAGCTCCGTCAGTTCAAAGACCTTCAACAAGGGCCTGACTATCCGCGTCGACCACGACGATGTTGCCGGAGATAGTTGGCGCGAACGCTATGTGCAGCTCCTGCTGCAGCGACTCTATCGCAATGAACTACGCCGCGCCATGGCGGCATTAGATAGTAGCGCTGCATCTCTCATCGCAACATACGTCTGGAGCCCCACGACCGGGACACCGAATCCGGATGCCGATATTCGATCGGAATTAGAAGCGGCTGCCAATGCGACGGGAATTCGGCCCAACCGCATCGTCATCGGCGAGGGCGCATGGGATATACGATCCGATGCCTACGATCACCAGAATAATGCCGGAGCGCAACGCTCAGCTTCTCTCAATCTCACCGAATTGACTCAGAAACTCTTCATCGATGAAGCGCGGATCATACGGGCACGTTACCAGGGCAATGCGGCTAAAGACGCTCTGCTGGGCAACACCATCTACGCCTTCTACTCGCAGAATGAGATTCTCAAGGATGAACCGGCCAATATTAAGCGCTTCGTTACGCCCGTTGATGGCAATAATCCCTTCCGGGTTTACCTGGAGGAACACAGCAAGTTCAGCGACATCACGGTTGAGCATTACAGCAATATCATGATCACCTCCACAACGGGCATCCGCAGGCTTAATGTCACCACCACAGTTTAGACGTTCCATTCCGTGCGATGGCCCCTTTGCTGCGCAAAGATGGACTTCTCGCTCCGCGAGAAGCACATGGGTCAGCTATCGGTGACACCGATAGTTGACGGGCCATCGCGCCAAAACCGACAACTCCGTACATCACCTCCAAAACATCTTTCACCACTTTCATCATCTTTGACATCTATGACACCTTGGATAACGATTTCAACCGAAACGGTCTATGATTACCTCGCCGCTCCTCAGGTGGAGGTCCTGCGCCGTTCCGTTCTGGCCAATCAGCAGGAAGACCCACTACGGTCCATCATCCACGACATCTGCGAACAGATGCGTGCCGAGATCAGCGGTAATCCTCACAATCGGCTCGACAGTACACCTTATACCATCCCACCGCACCTCAAAGCAACGGCCTGCTGGCTCATCATCGAAGCTGCCCAAACCCGCATTCCCGGATTAAAGGCCACCGAAGATCAGATTCGACTCGCGGAACAGGCACGGCAACGGCTCCAGCGCATTGCTCAGGGAGAACTTCCCATCGGGAACCCCAATTCAATCGATACCAGCGGAACCTACCAACGTCCTGGAGCGACCCTGCAGGTCATTCATGCCCGAGATGTTCAGGCAACTGGCCATACCCTCAGCGGATTTTGACGATGCAACCCCAAACGCGAAGTGTATTGGAATCACTCCAAAGAGAAATCCAGGATGCCCTGTCCAAGATCAATTCTCTGCGAGGCCTTCCAATACATACCCATTCTCAGAGCTGGTTTGAGGCACAGATCCGCTGCCAAACGGAGATGACATCGGGGATTCACATTCGAATCCATCCACCGATTCCTCTACGCATAGAAGAAGGTATTTCCGGCCCCATCTTCGATGATCTCGAGCTCTGCATTGAGGTTTTAGAATATCCCATGAGCAACACCAGTGGCTGGAGCATTGTGGCCGTAGCCGAACAGATTTGTCGACAACTTCACGGCCTTGCTCTACAAGCACCTTCCGGCTCAGGACAGCTCTCCTGCCGATCCGAAAAGCCATGGCATTACCAATTCGAAGATACACACAATCGCATCCAGATTTACTTCACCGCCGCCTGTACGCTTTAGCTTATCATGAAAATTTTCTTTGGTTCTCTTTCCCTCGCCGATGGTTTGGAATTCTGCGAATCTCCTTACGACTTTAAAGTTCAGAGCCAACGCCAGGTACAAATCGCCGAGAGTATCCGCACGGCAGAAGTAAAGGCCTTCGATCGTGGCAATTTACAGACACAGATTACCTTCAAGGTCAAGAAGAAGCACAATTCCGTCGAGAATGCCCAGGCCTATGCACTTTCGCATGCCGCTGTCGTAGCGCAGCAAACTGGGCCATTGACCATCATAGGTGAACCCAGCGGAACCCTCTACACCCTCTCCGACGCTTCCATCACCCGCATAGAATCCTCCAGTATGCACAACGTCTCGTTCCATACTTACCACATCATCGGAGGTAAATTTACCGCTTCTACACAACTTTTTTAACATCTATTGATCATGATCACACCTCAATATTTTCCCATCCGCATCGCGGCACTCATCGATTCTTTCGACCAGCCTCAGGATGTGTACCGCCACATGACGCCGCAATTCTGGCGCTGCAATGACATCGAGTTCCAGATCGGAGTCCTTCGGGATAATCAACCGATCGACATTACGAATTTCCAGGCCATTCATCTCGCCATCAAGGCCCTTCAGGCCGATGGAAGTCCCCCATCTGGCCAACAGGCTAATCTCATGATCGGCTCCGATTCCAATCTTCAAAATATCAGCCTTACGGACTGGAAAAATGGCAATCAACAGCATGCGACCATCCGCTTTTCGGCCGAAGAAAGCGCCATTGCAGCCGGAAACTATTGGATGAGCATCTGGGCCATGACGTCGGATGAACCCAGTAAAATACTGACCCTAACGGCCGGCCATATCCGCGTATTGGAAAATGGCGGCCTATCGCTCTCCGCACCGGAACCGCAGGCGCTCTACTACGACGCCGAGACCTGCGACGCGCGCTACTTATCTCAAAATACCGACATCAATACCTTAGTCGACTTCGATACTTTTCGCGAATCACTCGATCTCGGAACTATGGCCGGACAGGATGCTGATGATGTCTCCATCTCCGGTCATGTGGACATCACCAGCGGTTCCATAGAACAGATTACAGCCCTTTCGGTCGCCAATGGAGGAACAGGAGCTTCCACGGCCAGTGCCGCTTTTCAAAATCTCTCACCACTAACCACCAAAGGAGACCTTCTCACCTCCGACGGCAGTTCCAATGATCAACGCCTGCCATTGGGAACGCAGGGCCAAGTACTCACGGTCAATATTTCCAAAACCCAAGGTCTCGAATGGCTTTCGCATCCTTGGCAGATCATCGCCCAACACACCGTAACAGAATCCTGCGACGGAGTCGATTTCATCGAGGTTTTCGATGCTTCCAAATTTCGGCACTATAAACTCTCCATTCAGAACAACACGCGTTCTCCGGTTGATGCCCAGATGTGGCTTATGCTCGGAACCTCTGAACAAGAACCCTCTCCATGGCTGACAACGGCAGCCAATTACCGCTGGCAAACATTTGATATTCGCGGAAAGACGACACGGGCAGAATCAACAGCCGATATCGGCGAATGTCCCTATTTTCCTCTGGGGAACAGCACGGTGAGCTACCGTTCATCCGGCGGATTATTCCATCTCAATATCGACATCTGGAATGACGGCATAGCGGGACATTCCGTCGCCGTCGCCGCCATCGCCCATTACATATGGCTCAGCGGGAACACTCAGGATAGCGGCATGGGACATTACTGGGGAACCTATCTCAACTCCGGCAGTACTACCGTCGATTCTCTACGGCTCCAATGCGCCAGTAATAACTACATCACTGGCGGAATATATTCCCTCTACGGCATCGAATAAGCTATGGATGACGAAACACGAGCCGAACTGGCGGCAGTTTACCGCTATCTGCAACAACACGAATCCGCGATGCAGGCCGAATGGCAGCAATTGGCCTCGCGGATTGATAACCTGAGGAATATCTGATGTGGTCTCTGGAATATCAAACTCAACGGCATTCATTCGCCTTCTGGCGCATCTCCCATGCCACACGTATTCTCAAAAATCAATCCGTAGATTCCGTCACGCTGGAACGCGAAGGAATTTCCCTATCTCCCTTCACCTTTGGAGCTTCCGTAAAAATCTATCGGGCGCAACAGCTCTGGTTCCAGGGCATCGTGACGGGAACACCTTCCTTCAACACCGTCCGGAAAGAATACCAGCGCTATGTCATCTCAGGCCCCTGGTGGTTCCTGGAACGAACCATTTATCAACAGAAATGGAAGGAAGTGGATTCCATTTCCAATGGAGAGAACGAAGAGAGTTCGCTTCATAATATCTACAAAAGCCACCTCATCCTCGGACAGGGTGAGAATGGCAATCCCATCAGCATCGGCGAACAGATCAGCGATGTCATACACTACCTCTCTGAAGAAGTTCATGTACCCATTGCATTGGATCCACAGACCGATCTGCCTATTTTTATTCCCTATGATGAATGCAAAGACCTCTCCTGTGCTGAAGTTATCCAACGTCTTCTGCGCTGGGCACCCGATACGGTCAGCTTTTTTGATTATACGGGCGACATACCTTGTCTTTACCTGAAACGCCAGCATCAACTCGAGACACAGGTCATCGACCTAAACCAAAAACACGTTGGATTAACAGAACTTCACATACGTCCGCGATATGATCTGCAGATTCCAGCCGTCGTCCTCAAATTCGAAAAGACACATACGACCAATGGCAAGATCTGGTCGACTATCGAGACCCAGGCCTATCCCATCGGCAGCGATGGAACAACACCGCAATCGCTGGTCATGACGGTCGAACTCGAGGGTTCACGCGCGACCTATGTTCGACAAAAAATCACGTCTACGCTCATCGACAGCAGCAACGTCACCTGGTGGAAAGACCACCTCCCGGGACTCGAAAATATCCCGGCAGAGGATATCACCATCGAGGATGTCGAACGCTCTGGTGAATTGCCGAGAGAACTGACCGAAGGTTCCGTCGCCGACTGGATGAACGCATCGGTCGAAACCGACCGCATTCAAGGATATCTCTCCTACACCAGCGATGAGGAATCGGTCTATCGCAAGCACGTCGCCATCAAATTACGCACGACAGATGCTCTGCCGAAGGTCTATCAATGCCTCTCCTCTTACCAATCGGAAGAAACTGTCCCGAATAATCTGGCGGAACAGCTTTACCAAGGCGTCAATTATTTGCCATTCGAGGGGCACCTCAGTTTCGAAGCTCGGGAAATTTCAGGTCATTACATGGGCAAGAAATTGAACATCATCGGCAGAGAACTTATCTGGGAGACGATGAATGCCCAAGTTCAGGAAGTGACAGAACAACTCGAGACAGGCCAGACCCGCATCACCTTAGGCCCGGCTCGACATCTCGGAGCGGCCGATCTCATCGAATTGACACGCGGCAATCGCCATCGTTTCTCCGTACGTAACGCCACAACTCGCAGTACCGGAGAAGCGGAAGGCCGTGGTTCCATCGACCAGGGGAATCACACGCCGCTGGAAAATACCGCCTACGGACCCGGTAAGTATCAGAAGATGATCTTCATCCACCCGGAAGCACCGACGACGCGCAGCATCATCATCGATGCCACATCACTCTCACGTGATCTGACACTTCAGCTTCGGGAAGAAAATGTCTGCGAATCCGGCATCGTCAAAAAACGTCTCTCACTGGCTAGTGAACCTTTTCTGGAAGAAAGTTCAACAATAGACTCATGAGTTCCTTCGAATCCTTTCTCTATCGTGTCAGCGAGGCTGGTGTTCCGCATCATATTCCCTATGCACCTTACGATTATCAGGCGACGTTGCGCGACCTATCGGCTCAGGAAGTGGCAAAGCTCTATTGGTTGCTCAAGACATTGACCATCGATTATCACTATACCATCAACGGCATCGGCCTGCAACGCCACTACTCCATACAGGCGACCGATTATCCGCCCATTCAGCGACCAAAATTTCAGTCATTTATTATCAATACAATGGGATACGACCCGCTCTACCATTATCCTTACATTGGGGCCATTCGCTTCGGGACTATTTTTCAAGACCCGCAACAGGCGGATCACTACGGACTCAATCTTTCGGTCTACGAGGAGGATGGCACCGGCTATAATCTCTTCTGCCTGACGACCAATGATGAGTACGAATCCTTTAATACGCGCGTCGACAACACATTCAGCTTCATGGAAAAGGAATGTAGCCTTTATCTGTACTACAATCCCAACTACGTCAGCAGTGTTTCTCTCGATACGATTTCCCTCTCCGCTGAATTTTTCTCCCATGAAGATTCCTGAAACAGCACTCTGCTCTATCCTCCTTCGCCTTTCTGAAAAACATTCCGAATTTTTGAAAAACATTCCGTTATACCCTCCTTCGCTTCATGGCCTTTTTCCTCACGCTTGAACATTTTGCCTCACTTTTAAACATCGTCTTAATTCCCATATTTACCGCCTTTGAGCCCTTCAGGCTCCCGCCCGCTCCGCGGGCTGCGCTGAGAAAAAAATGCAAAGCGGGAGCTTTCATTTTTTCCTTAGCGCAAAGGCGGTAAACGGAATTCTCAGCACCAACGCAATACCCATCCACACATTTTTCTTGTCTCCCAGAAGCGATACATTAGCATAAATCTACTTATGAACCATAGACTAAACTTTCTCCTAATCGTCGGTCTACTGATCCACGGAGCATACCTACGGGGCCAGATACCCGAAACGAGTGACTCTCATTCGTTTGACAACATTTTGGAATCTCCATTCGACCCGATAAAAGCCGATGTGGAAGATCCCGTAGAGCTTCTCTGGGCTGAAGTGGAAGCCATCATCCAAGAACTTGATCAAATGACCCTTATGCCGGATGAAACTGCAAAGTCAGACATTAAATCTACAGATCATGTCAACCAAGTGACGGGTACAGATTCATTAGATCACGATGCAGATCCATTAAACCACAGCATCGATCGTATCATAGATGGATATTCTCCAGGCCCTATACCCAATGGTGTCTAGTTCATATTCGGTGAATACTTCATGCTTTCTTAGGAGCATGCGAAAATTTTCCTAAGAAAATATAAATTTTTTGTAAAAAACTATTGCCATGGGTTATGGAATACTTTTAATGCCCCCTGAACTTCAATAGAAAGGAAAGATATGGGTGATTTACAGATCGAAACAGTTACGAACAGTGGTAGGCATATTGCTGCCAAAAATGTGAATGCAAATGAGGATCTTTTTCAAAATAATGCCGAGGATGGTATCACACGTTCCAAAGAATCTTCTGGTGATATTGGATTCGTAGGCGATTCCGATTCTCTCGTTATCGGTGGAGGAGATGCTCATAATCCATCCGTTAACGCACCCGTTGCGGCGCAAAATAAGCCTGCTGGCGCATAATGGAGGACCTTTCCTCTGACTATCTCGTCATCATCACTCAACACATCGAGATATAGTTTTATGCAACATAGATTAAAATCAATCGTTTTAGGACATCTCCTAGTAACAAGTTTCTGCGTTTCAAGTTACGCCGAATGGAATTACAAAACACTGGCAGAAGCCGAGGAACACTTCTTA
>JAITIW010000004.1 GCA_031279255.1 Puniceicoccales bacterium | reverse complement strand
GTGCTAGGGGGTCAGTTTGACTGGGGCGGTCTCCTCCCAAAGAATAACGGAGGATTACGAAGGTTTCCTCATATCGGTTGGCAATCGATAGTTGAGCACATGAGTAGAAGGAAGCTTTACTGTGAGACCTACAAGTCGAGCAGTTGCGAAAGCAGGTTCAAGTGATCCGGTGGTTGGAAATGGAACTGCCATCGCTTAAAGGATAAAAGGTACCCTAGGGATAACAGGCTGATAGCGCCCAAGCGTTCATAGCGACGGCGCTGTTTGGCACCTCGATGTCGGCCCGTCACATCCTGGGGCTGGAGAAGGTCCCAAGGGTTCGGCTGTTCGCCGATTAAAGTGGCACGCGAGCTGGGTTCAAAACGTCGTGAGACAGTTTGGTTCTCTATCCGCTGTGGGCGTTGGAAATTTGAGGGGTTCATTTCCTAGTACGAGAGGACCGGAAATGACGAACCGCTGGTGTTCCAGTTATTGCGTCAGCAGTAGCGCTGGGTAGCTAAGTTCGGACGAGATAAGCGCTGAAAGCATCTAAGCGCCAAGCTCTTCCCAAGATAAGATTTCCTTGAGGACTTGATCCTCGAAAGAGTCCTGATAGACCATCAGGTTGATAGGTCGCATGTGTAAGCGCCGTAAGGTGTTGAGCTAAGCGATACTAATGACTCGAAAATTTTTTCTTTCTCGTCGATTACAAATAGGCGTTATTTTTTGAGACGTTTGATTGTTTTCTCCAATGCATTGAAATCAAAATTTTTTCGTCGGATTTTAGGTATGCTTTCTTAGTTATACTTTTGAACTTGAGGTTAGAAAAAATTTCAATGAATATTGAGGGCGGTTTTTCTGCGAGAGATTTCTGAGAGTTTTTAAGAAAAGGTTCCTTGAGATTTGAAGAAAGTATTTTCAACTTTTCAAAACAGGATGAAGACGAATAAAATTAAGGCAAGGTTGAGTGGAAATGCCTTTGGTGATCATAGGTGAGGGGAAACACACGTTCCCATCCCGAACACGCCCGTTAAGCCCTCAATCGCCGATGGTAGTGCGGCCCCGTTGCCGTGCGAGAGTAGGTCGTTGCCAGAATTATGATTCGCCAGACTCTAAAGGTCTGGCGGATCTGTTTATTTTTTGCAAAAAAACTTTTTACACTTGCTTTGTATCTCTTTCAGTAGAAAAACTCAACTGTTATGACCGATATCCATGTTCCTATTCCATTTTTAGCTTTCGATGGAAAAGCCTATTATCCGGCTGTGCGGACGAGAGTGATGCATAATCATCTGAATGGAAATTTCAAACATTATCTGCTTGAGAACAATATGCCGGAGCGATTGAAAGCACTTAAAACAGGTTTGGATCGTAAATCTCAGGCTGCTATTGATAGAAATTTAAGTTACATACTTAATTATCCCGATGCCGGTAGTCTTTTTGCCAAAGCGTGTTTTTGCAGAAATGAAGAAGTTTTTCTCACCCCACCTGAAGTGAAGGATTTGCATTCGAAACATCGGAAGTGGTGTGCATTGCAAAAAAGTGGTATTAGTGGTGATTACCCTACAGCGCTCTTTGAGCATGGGCTGAAAGAGCTTCCGAAATCTGTTTTAGATTATATAGCCGGCAAAACCTTTGTGGATGCTGGAGCTTATGATGGTTCTTCGGCATTAGTTTTTAAGAAGTACAAACCTTCTAAAATCTATTCTTTCGAAATATCTCCTGTAAATTTAGAAAAATTGCGGCAAAATACAGCCAATGATAGGGATTTGATCGATATCATTCCCATGGCTCTTTTTTCTCACAAAACTCTCTTGTCTTTTCGCGACACAGGTGATGCTACAAATTCCGTTTTTAGACCAGGAGAGGAAAAGGTAGAGACCATCTCTCTAGATGCTTTTTGGGAAACGAAAGCATCGTCGGAAACATTGGGACTTTTGAAAGCAGATACCGAGGGGGCCGAGATGGAAATATTGGCCGGAGCTCGGAAACAAATCACTCGTGATAGACCTTTATTATCGCTGAGCATTTACCATAATCCAAAACAATTCTTCGAGATGAAACCTTATTTAGAGTCGTGGGATCTGGGTTATAAGTTTTTTATCCGCCGGTATAATCCCAGACCTATCCTCGATGAAACGACCCTCATCGCCTACCCAAAGGAGTTGGATGAATAGCGTCAGCCAATAGATTTACTTTTTAGGTTCCGTTAGGGCCAGAGTAAAAAATTGCAGAGATATTTTTTTTTGTACTTGCGCGGTACGCTGTTTTTCGCAACCAATTTCCGCTTAAGTTAATTTTTCAACAGTATGATGATCAGAGACAGAAATCTAGGTAAAAGTTTTAGTTCCATTGTTGTTTTCGGGCTTTTGTTGTCGGTCCCGAGCCTTGTGACTTATCGCTGCTACTGGCGACTGAAGAACCTTGTGAAATCAAGGTGCATGACAGCGGTGACCACCATGGAGAAGTGGTGTCGGGTTCCCAATATTCCCAATAGTATGGGAGATTTTAAGCGGTACTTGATTGAAAATGATATGTCGTTGCGCTTGAAAAACCTTAAGTCAGGTCTGGATGCTGCTTCTATTGCTGTTATCGATAGAGATGTAGAATTTATTCTTAACTATCCGAATGAGAAAACTTCTTTTGCTGAAGAATTCTATTGTAGAGATCCTTATTATTTGCTGACCTTTGATGAAAAAGAGCAATTGGCTGTAGAGCAACAAAAGTTATCCTTTTTGCAAAAAAAAGGAACTTTGGGTGGCCCTGAAGTATCAGTTTGGGAACATGGGCTTAAAGATCTTCCGTCTTCTGTCTTGAATTATATCAAAGGCAAGAGCTTTGTTGATGCTGGAGCCTATATCGGCGATTCAGCACTGGTTTTAAAAAAATATGGGCCGTCTAAAATTTATTGTTTTGAAGTAGAGGAAGAGAATTTGAAAGAATTGCAGAAGAATACGAAAAAAGATAGGGATTTCATAGAAATTGTACCATGTGCCTTATTTTCGAAGCGGTGTCGATTGTCTTTTCGTGGGATGCGTGCAGGCAGCACTTCGTTGTCTGTTCCTGGTGATGCTGAAATAGAGGCCATCGATTTAGATTCCTTTTGTCAAGATAAAAAGAATGTAAAAATAGGCCTTATCAAGGCGGACATCGAAGGAGCCGAAATGGATATGCTAGAGGGTGCCAAGGCAATTATTATACGAGACCGACCTGTTTTAAGTTTATGCATTTACCATAACCCGAAGCAATTTTTTGAGATGAAGCCATTATTAGAATCTTGGGGGTTAAATTATAAATTTTTTATACAAAAACATGTTATTAATTGTAGCATTGAGGAAACGACCCTCATCGCCTACCCGAAAGAACTGGATGAGAGTGCTGCCTAGACCGTAATTGTATTCATCTCAGGAAGTGGAAAGCTTGTATTTTGTTCAAAACAAGCGTTGAATCTTTTTATATTCTTTAAATTTTGTATTGCCATGGTTTATGGCAACACCCTGTATTCAGAGCTCGCCTTTGGATATTTTATTTCATAGGATTTCATCCCATGGAACGTTTTAAAGCTCCGGTGATTTTATTGATCCGCGATGGTTGGGGTGAGCGGAAAGCTTTTTTTGATAATGCCATAATAGAGACGGATACACCGACGCATCGGTGGTTGGATGAGCATTGTCCGCGTACGACTATCGCCACTTGCGGACTCGATGTGGGTCTACCAGAAGGCGTCATGGGCAACAGCGAGGTCGGGCATCAGAATATCGGTGCTGGACGTATCGTCGACCAGGAAATCGTCCGCATCGACAAGGCATTTGGCGATGGCAGTCTCGAAAAAAATTCAGTAATTTTATCGGCTATTCAACAGCTACACGAGTGCCATTCGGCTCTACATCTCCTGGGTCTTTGTTCCGACGGTGGCGTACATTCCGTTCTGCGGCATCTCTATGGATTTTTGCGCTTGGCAAAACATTTTGAGATCAAAAAAGTTTATATTCATTGCATTGCCGATGGGCGTGATACACCGCCATTTAGCGGTGTTGAATTCGCCAAGAAAATTGAAGAACAGTGTCAGCAGATCGGCGTCGGTAAAATCGTATCGCTCATGGGCCGTTTCTGGGCGATGGATCGTGATACCCGTTGGGATCGTGTGGAAAAGGCCTATCATGCCCTGACGTTCGATGCAGCCGAAAATATCGTCCATTTTGATACCGTAGAGGCAGCCTTTCAGTATCATTATCAACACCCTGCGTTGGAAGCAATGAAGGGAGATGAATTTATTTTACCATGTCGCATCGGCAAGAAATCTGAGGATCATATAATCAAAGATGGCGATGTCGTCCTGTTTTTCAATTTTCGTGGAGATCGACCGAGAGAACTGACGTCGGCCTTTGTGAAGGATGATTTTAAGGGTTTCGTCCGTAAGAAGCGTCCGGTGGTAAAATTTTTAACGCTGACGGAGTACGAAAGAAGCCTGGTGTCGGATGTGATCTTTCCGAGACCTCCGAAAATGGAGCAGATTTTGGGTGCTTATATGTCTCAACTGGGGCTAAGGCAATTGCGCTGTGCAGAGACGGAGAAATATGCCCACGTCACATTTTTCTTCAATGACTATCGCGAAGAGCCGTTCCTACTGGAGGATCGCATTCTCATTCCGAGCCCGAAAGATGTGGCCACCTATGATCAAAAACCGGAGATGAGTGCTTATGCCGTATGCGATGCGGTCGTGGGGGCTCTGAAGCAGGTTCCGGCCTATGACGCAGTGATCGTGAATTTCGCAAATCCCGATATGGTTGGGCATACGGGGAATTTGGAAGCAGCCAAAAAGGCCATCCAGGTAGTTGATACTTGTATTGGGCACATTCTTCAGGCACTTGCGGAAATCCATGGACGAGCCCTGATCACCTCTGACCATGGAAATGCTGAACAGATGTGGGATGAAGGTTCCCAGAGTCCACACACGCAGCATACCTTAAATCCCGTGACGCTCTACATTGTAGGCGAAGCTGTATCTCAATGGAAATTGCGTTCCGGTGGTCGTTTGGCAGATATCGCTCCGACATTTTTAGAGCTGATGGGCCTTCCTCAACCGGAAGCCATGACCGGTCAATCGTTGATGACGCGTCGAGAATGATAATGTCGCATTAGAGGAAACGGATCGTGATGGACTTTGTCGTACCTTTTTGTATTTTTGTCATTGGAGCTTGTGTTGGGAGCTTTTTGTGTGTCTGCATTGAGCGTATTCCTAAGGGCAAATCGATTATTTTTCCGCGATCGCGTTGTCGCTGCGGCGCGCTTATCCCATGGTATTTAAATCTTCCGATTGTGAGCTGGTGTTATCTACGTGGAAGGGCGCGCTGTTGTGCTACTTCCATTCCACTGCGCACTATTTTCCTGGAAGGAATGATGGCATTGCTTTTCCTCATCTTGTGGTCTGTCGGAAGCCCTAGAGAATGGTTTGTGAATGCCATTTTCGTGTCGTTGCTGGTCGTCATGTCCTACATTGATCTCGACACGATGGAAATTCCAGATGGCTTGTCATTGGGGGGATTGGTACTAGGGCTTATGCTGGCCTGTTTCGTTCCGAAGCCATTATGGTCTTCGGTTGCGGAAATGTCATGGATGTCTTTCGGTGTTGCCCTGCGGGGAGCCCTAATGGGATCGGCTCTATTGTTGTGGATAGCCATTTTTGGAGAAAAGCTCTGCGGTTGCGAAGCGCTCGGTTTTGGAGACATAAAACTGATGGGGTGTATTGGTGCTTTCCTCGGAACACAGGGGGCTGTATTCGCAATTTTCGGAGGTAGTTTACTGGGGACATTGATTTTGATTCCCTACATTCTCTATAGCCATCATCAGCGAAGAAAATCCTGGACATTGCTGACGCAGATTCCTTTCGGTCCTTTCTTATCC
>JAITIW010000058.1 GCA_031279255.1 Puniceicoccales bacterium | reverse complement strand
GGCTGTTTAGTAGGTAGGCAATCGGGAGTAGGTGATTTGGGGTTATCCAGCGAGCAGGTCAATTGCGTAGTAGAAGGGTTTCGGCAAGCACTTCTAAACAAGGGTGCCTGCGATGATTTAAAACCGGATGAGTTGCGCGATGCAATGCAATATTTCCAACAAGTGTCTGAGGAGCAAGCAAAAATTCGCGAGGCAGAAATGAAGAAGGTGGCCGAAGAGAATAAAAAGAAGGCGGAAGAGTTTTTCAAGAAACTGGACCAAAATTCAAAGATTAAAAAAGCAGAGAGTGGTTTGCGTTACGAAGTCTTGATTCCTGGTGCACCTGAACACCCTGGGTTGGAACATGAGGTGAAGATTCATTACGTGGGAAAGCTTATTGACGGTACGGTGTTCGACAGCTCCAGAGAGCGCAATGAGCCTGTTGAACTACCCTTAGGACAGGTTATTCCAGGTTTTAGCGAAGGTCTGCAATTAGTCGGCAGAGGCGGTAAAGTTAATCTCTGGATACCATCCGACCTTGGTTATGGAGATCGTGCTTTGCCAAAAATTCCAGCAGGTTCGATGTTGATATTTGAAGTAGAGGTACTAGATTTTAAAGAAGCTCCGAAGCCTACGTTTGATCTTGAACAGATTCAGACAGTTTTGAAAGAAGCAGAGGAGAAGCGAAAAGCGTCTGAGGGAAAGCTTGGTACAGCAGTAGATGTTGAGGATGATGTTTCGTGGGGAGAACCTTCCGAAGAAGAGGTCGTTCCAGAAGAAGGAGATGCTGCATGATTCATTAAAGAGCAATTGAATTTTTCATGATGCAAGAGGGAAACTTTTGGGTTTCCCTTTTTGTTTAAAAAAATGTCCGATTAAAGTTATGAAAATGAGGTCAAGCGTCTTATGACATCGAAAAAATGTTCTCTTGTTGCCCAAGGAGAGAAAAAGTGTTTTAATAAAAACCTTTCGATCTCATGTTGCGCTTAGGATACAGACGAAAAGAAGCCTTCTCGCTGCTAGAATTGTTGTTGGTCACGACCCTATTGGGAGTTCTGGCGGCCCTCATCTTACCTTCTGGGACCAAAATTTCGGATGCATGGACTCGCCATCGCGAGCGTCTACAAATGGCCGAGGAAAAAGAGCGCTTTTTTCAAAAGCTTCAGGAGGATTGGCTGCGTGCGGTATGCCATTGGGATAGGGAAGAAGATGATATTCAAATCGTGGAGAATGGTACCGGCATCATTCTTTCATGCCGACGTGATGACGGGAGTCATGAGTATATCTTATGGCAGTGGGATGGCACTTCGTCGGATACAACCGCGGGAGATAAGCTATATCATTCGAGGCTTCAGGAGTTTTTAGAATCCTCAAAAACACTCTGTGATCAGCACATTCTCAATACAGTGGCCTATCGATCGTTTCGAAAAATGTTTCCAGAATACACAGCAGATGAAAATATTCTGCCAAAAGACCTCTTTGCCCATCAGATCGTCTGGTGGCATGTCCAGTATGTCGGTGAACGGGAGCTCACCGAGTCTGGAGATGGTGATACGGCGTCCAATATGTTGATTTATGAAGATTTCCCTCAGGAATTTTTTTCCTGGAGGGCATGGGCCCATGGAGACATTTCTTTGGAGCGGGAACCGCAGTGGCTGGCTGTTACGATTGCGATTTTGCCATCATTTCTGCGACCGCAATGGGAAGCATTGTCACCGGAAGATCAAAAATCTTTTCTACATCAGCACGGAATTTTTGGGACGAAATTGCTAGCTTTTCATGATTGCAATGACACATGAAGCGATCATAATGATTCCAGGTTTGCCTTGTATCGCAAGATGCTGTACGGTAGTTTGTGATTTTGGCGAAGAACAGGGAACATTTTTAAGGTGTGGATTTTTATCAACGCGGAAAATAGTTTTATGAAAGGAAAAGAAGTCGAAAAAGCTTGCTTTGGCGGCGAAAACTTGTTCCAGATATCCGCATTCTCATTTTTTAAACAATCATTATTATGGCAGAAGTGACTTCAGCAGAGTTCAGTAAATGGCGTAGAATTTTTTTCCCGATTCATTCTTATGAGTTGAAAAAAGTTATCCCTATGAGCTTGATCTTCTTCTTTATCCTCTTTAACTACTCCTGCTTAAGAAATATCAAGGATGCCCTTGTGGTGACCGGTCCAGGATCAGATGCGGAGGTGATTCCGTTTTTAAAGGGATTTTGCGTCATGCCATCGGCCATCGTCTTCATGCTGCTCTATGCCAAAGCGAGCGATCTGTTGAGCAATGAACGCTTATTTTATGCCACTCTTTCACCATTTATCCTTTTTTTCGGTGCTTTTGCATTTTTCATCTACCCCAATTTGAGTGTTTTACACCCTTCTTTAGAGACAGTACGCTCGTGGCAAGCAGCTGCGCCGCAGTTTCTCAAATGGCCTCTGGCGATTGTCGGCATTTGGTCTTATGCACTCTTTTATATCCTCGCTGAGATTTGGGGAAGCGCCATTCTCTCGCTTTCCTTTTGGCAATTTGCGAATCAGGTCACGAAGACATCAGAAGCCAAGCGCGTCTATGCTTTTTTCGGCTTAATGGCACAGTTAGCTCTATTATTTTCCGGGTGGTTGGGTGAGAAGTTTTCCGTTGTTGCCGACACACCTCTACCAGGAGTGGATCCATGGCAAGTTTCCCTCAATTGGTTAATGGGGATAGTCGTCTGTTCCGGTGTGATGACCATGTTGATTTATCGCTGGATATACTGTTATGTCCTGCCGGATAAGCGTTTTTACGACAAGCCAGAATTGCCCGGTGTTTCCAAGAAGAAAAAGAAAGCGCCATTTTGGCAAAGTCTTAAAGATATTTTCATGTCGCCTTATCTCTTGCTCATTGCGGCATTGATCATCTGCTATGGTATCGGCATCAATCTCACTGAAGGTCTTTGGAAGAAACAGTTGGGACAGTATTGTAAAAATCCCAATGCTTATAATACCTACATGAGCCGATATACCTTTTGGACGGGCATCTGCTCGATCATCATGATGATTGTCGGTGGTAATATTTTACGCGCCTTTCATTGGTTTACGGCTGCGGCCATCACGCCCGCCATTACACTAATTTTTGGAAGTTTATTCTTTATCTTTGTCCTGTTTAAGGGCAGTTTATCGGGAATTTTAGGAACCATCGGCTTGACGCCATTGTTCGCAGCCGTCCTTCTGGGAACTGCTGTTTTGATCATCGCAAAATCAACAAAGTATGCGCTTTTTGATCTCACCAAAGAAATGGCCTATATTCCCCTCGATGAGGAGATGAAAGTGAAAGGTAAGGCCGTCGTCGAAGTGGTGGGTGGTCGTCTGGGCAAAGCCGGTGGGGCCTGGATTCAAGCCGCTATGTTGGCCCTGATCCCGGGAGCGACCTACTTCGTCATTGCTCCCTATGTTTTTGGGATTTTCATACTCATCTGCAGCGTTTGGTTATTTTCCGTTAAGAAACTAAGTGTTCGGATCGAACAAGCTCGCAGTGTATCAGGGGAAGTCAGTGCTTGAGCTTAGGGTGAGTGCAGGATAGAGGAAGTGAGCCATATCAAGGGTATGTTAAAAAATAGTCTTTTGTTATTGAAATCTTTGCCTATTAACTTAGAGCTCCTTAGTTGCATTTCCTAATGGTGAATTTCCCTACGATCATTTTTCCCGATCTTTCCCTTTTCGACGGCATTATTTTTGACTGTGACGGGACATTGGTCGATACGATGCCGCTATTCTATTTAGCCTGGCGCTATTCTCTGGAACGCTACGGATCGAAGTATGATTTTAAGTGGAAATTTTTCTGTGATCATGGCGGTCAGTCAACGGATGTGACATTAGATGAGATCTGTCGTCTAACAGGCGAACGTATTGACTTTTTGACTTTAAAGCAATACCAAGCGGAGTTTATAGCACCTCGCTTAAGTGAGGTGCAACCCATTACGCCTGTCGTACAATTGGCCGAACAATACCATCGTATGAAAAAACCTATGGCTGTCGCTTCGGCAGGTTATCGGGAATATGTCCATGAAACTTTAAAGAGCATTGGTGTAGAGGCCTATTTCCCGGTTGTCGTGACCTGCGAAGACGTGCGCTATACAAAGCCAGAGCCGGATCTCTTTCTTTTGGCGGCTGAAAAATTAGGGGCCAAGCCTAGGCGTTGTTTCGTCCTGGAGGACAGTCCTTACGGTATCCAGGCCGCCAGCGCAGCCGGTATGGCTTCGTATCTCTTACCGGAATTCCCACGCGCTGAGCCATCGTTAGATGAGTGTTAAAATTCTGTAAAAAATACACTTTATAACATAAAAGTTTGCCAAACTTATCTATTCTTTTGTACTGCCAAACCTACTTTAGCTATGGTCTTGTCTATTAAACCGGAAGTTGTGATGGTGGAAGATGACGATATGTTGGCGCAGATCATAAAGCGGCAATTGGAGCTTATCGATATGACCGTCATTATCTTTTCTCTAATCCATGATGCGCTGAGTTTTTTCCAGCATTCTCATACAACGACTCATTTATTGTTATTGGATTTAAATCTGCCCGATGGGAACGGGTTATCGCTTCTAAAGGAATTATTGGATCAGAAGATCGACATACCGACGATTTTCGTGACGGCCGTGACTGATGAAAAGACGAAAATCCAAAGCCTTGATATGGGAGGTGATGATTATCTCATCAAACCTTTTAGTTTAAGAGAGATGGTATCTCGGATTAATGCCCTTCTCAGGCGAACGCATCGCGATTCCATTACCTACCATATACAAAGCAATGAGCGTGAATTTTATTTTTGTGGTGTCAAGGTATCGCCGCTTAGGATGGAACTTGCATTCCCATCAGGTGCTGTACATATCGGAAAAAGAGAGCTGAGCATCATATCTCATCTGTCGCAGCATCCCTACGCTGTGCTTTCGCGAATGGCTTTGATACAAAGTATTTGGGGAAAGTTTGCAAATGCGAGAAGTCGGTCGCTGGATCAATATATCATGAAGATTCGCAAGCTCTTTCAGGAGCGTCGTTGTCCTACATCTTGGCTCAAGACCATACATGGTGTGGGATATTGTTATAAACCCGATAAAAGCGTTGTTGCCTCAGGACAATTGAAGCAGACTCTAGCAATTTCTAAAGATACTTTTTGATTTTATATAAACTATACCCATCAGAAGGAAAGGCGCAGAGCTCTTCTGGGAAATGTTAAAAATACTAAAGACGTGAGTGATGGAGATAAAACTTCCCTGCTTTACTTATCTATGGTTCTGGTTGAAAATATCAAGCACGAAACCTTGGGCAAAGCATTGCTCTTCTACGGCATGCGGACGTTCCTCGTAAAGAGATTTTTTGTAGGTTATGCGCATGATAATGGCACAGGGGACACAGAGGGTTGCGCTCAAAGGACCGAGAACCTCTACTCGAGACATAGAATATAGCGTATCGCAAATTACGTCGTGCCTAACCTCACAAGTACCATCCTTATATATTGTTATAACGACTGGGGTGTGATCCATGTGGCCAGGGCTGAAGGGCGGAAAATGTTGTGCTTTCACCCTGGGTGACGTCATATCATCACTTATGATGTACATACATAGGAGATCCAAAGAGGAGCTTGCCGCTTGGCCTACATAGGTTGACAGGAAATTTTTTAGCACTTCGACGGGATCTAGCCCATGTTCAGTGGCAAGCGTCATGATGGCATCTAAAACCTTTTTTCGGATTTGCTCTTTGAATTTATCTTCAAATGCGCTACCTGACAGATGAGTAGCATTCGCTATTTCTTGGCGAATCATTTCGGATGTTAAAATCTGGCGTCCGATGATGAGGGTGAATGGACTGCGGTGTAGATCGATTTCGAAAAAAGAGTGTGGTGGGAAAGCGGGCTCTGGAGCAGAGAAGATGTCGTCCGTAAGTGTACTTAGGTCATCTGGATTGAGTCGCTCGGAAGCGAGGCCATATTGTGCTCTTCCATTAGAATAATCGAGAAGCTTTTTTCCTTGAAACGTTTCTTCTAGGCCTTGCCATAGAAAATAGCTCGCCGAAGCTTCAGAGATTTTTCGCCTCAACGCTGGGCTTAATGCCATGAATATCGCGCGTTTTGTAAGACATTGTACCATAGATTCTCCAATATCCCTGGAAAATAAAAGTGGGAAGAAGGAAGCGGCAAATGAACCCATGACGTTGCTTATGGTAGGGTTGGTATTTGCGAGAGATAAACCTTTTATGAGGGGGGAATTTTCGTCCAGCAAAGTAGGCATATCTTCCTGAAGGCGTTTGTAAGTCTTTTGAAGGTCTTCATAGGTGAATTGAGGAATCAGTTTAACGTATAAAATCGCAGCATCAGCGGACAGCTGAGGAGAAGCTTCCAGTTCATCGATGTTCAAGATTCTTCCCTCTTCTGTAATCCAGGGTTCGCCAATCAAAGCAGCTATGAGCGCGTTGATAAAGTATACCTTAAATGTTGAATCGCTGACTAAATAGCGCAAGAAGTCAAACGCCGCTTCACCTTCTTGAGGATTCTGTAGTTTACTGTAAAGTTGGATAAGACGGATGAGCCATTTTTCAACGTAATGGTCATGCCAAGTAAACAGAGGTTTATGAGGAAATTCGCGACGAAAAACTCTCATGGTTTTTCTAAAATCTAAACTGGCATAGGACTTCCCGGTATAAGGGTCAATGCCTGGGTCTGCCTGAACATGGGTAATGGGAAAAAAGAAACCTACCCAAAAAATAAAAGCTATAACTAACCGACAATACCTATACATATCTCACCCCTTTTCCGAGAATAATATAAAAATATGATATGTCCATTCTAAAATCCGTGATATAATGCTGATTGGGAATAAAGAGTGTATCATGACTTTAGCATTGAGCTGAGACCCTTTTTATCTATTCCTCCTTTTCATATGCCTTCCTCCTATATTCCAGGTCCAGATGTCTCTATTGATAGCTCTGCGTTGCGTTTTGTACGTCGCGATGGGGAAGAAGTCGCTTGGAATGCCAAAAAGATCGAAAAGGCAGTCGGTGAGGCCTTTGTGGCGCAAGGCCAGAATCCTTTTTCGGCAGCACGCGAGATCGCTCAGGCCATTACGCGACGGGTCGCAGGCTTTGATGTTAAAATCATCGCACTTGAACAGGTGCAGGACCTCGTCCAAGAAGAATTGATGCGTCGTGGGCATTTTAAAATCGCCGAGGCCTATATTTTATACCGCTCGGAACACGCTAAGCAGCGTCAAGTCACCCAGATCGACCAGCAGCAGGGAAATATTTTGCTCTTAAAAGGTGCTGATGGTCAGCATCGCCTGTGGACCGGTGCCGATCTGTTACCACGTATCACATGGGCATCACAGGGACTCCGTTTGCCCTTATCGTCTTCGGAAATCGCGCAACGCTTATGCCTGAAACTTCACGGAGAAATGGATCAGAAGACTTTGGAGGAATATTTCCATCGACAGGCGCGTGATTTGATCGCCATCGATCCGGAATTTGATATTTTTTCAGCGCAATTTCGGTGGAGCTTTCTCTATTCGCAACTTTTGGGCTGGGATCCTGCGCAGGATTCAGATCCTCTCTTTTTAGAGAAACAGTACCGCGATGCTTTTCCGCGTTATATCCAAAGAGCCGTCGAGAGGGAAATATTGCATCCCAAGATGCTCGAGTGGAATTTGGACTCACTGGCGGCAGCGTTGGACATTAAGGCTGATAGACAATGGGATTGTATCGCCACGCATACGCTATTTGAGGATTTTTTGCTGCGCGATTGGGAAACAGGAGATGTTTTGGAATTGCCGCAATTTTTATGGATGCGGGTCGCAATGGGTCTCTTCTTGGCCGAAACATCGCCTCAGCGCGAACAGTGGGTTTTGGAGCTTTATGGACTTTTGAAAAATAGGCTCTTCTGTGTCGCTCCGGCAGCCCTTAGCTATGTCGGGACATCGAAGGCGCAGCTGCTGTCCACCTATGCCTATCGCGTTCAGGATGATCTGGAGAGCATCATGATTCGGGGTATTGCCGACAATGCTCTTGCTGTCAAATGGAGTGCTACACTAAGTGGCTCTTGGACAGCTGTGCGAGGGTCTGGCAGTCCCATTCGTGGTACGCGGCGGAAAAGCGCGGGCGTAATGCCGTTTTTGGAGCTCCATCAGCATCAACTAACCATCGCTCAGCCCATCCGAGAAGCATCGGAGATCTCCAGCAATGTATCGTTGGAGATATGGCATGCCGATATCGAGACTTTTATTGATTTCCAGCATTCTAAAGGGCATGAAAAGGCATCCAGCGCATTGGGTACGGAAGTCTGGATTCCGGACCTCTTCATGAAGCGGGTACGGACCGATGGCGATTGGACACTGTTTCGGGTGGAAGAAACACGCGCATTGCTCTCGCTCTACGGAGAGGATTTTGAAAAGGCCTACGAGGCATGGGAACAGAAGGCTCGCGAAGGCCAGTGTTGGTCTCGTACCTTGTCCGCTGCGGGACTATGGGGAAAAATCATGACCCGGATCTATGAAACGGGATTTCCTCATATCGCTTTTAAGGATCGCTGCAATGAACGCCATATGCTGGCCCCTGAGGGGATGGTACACAGCAGCGGTGTCGACTCAGAACATATGTTATATACGGAGCCGGAGGCTTCTATGGGGTGTCCGGTCGGCGCGATCATACTGCATCGGCATCTAGATGAACAGGGAAATCTCGATCAGAAGCGTTTGCAACAGACGATTCATCTGGCAGTACGGGCATTGGACGCGATGCTCGATGCCAATGACTTTCCTTCGGAAAAAACACGGGAATGGACAGGGCAATACCGTCCTCTGGGCCTAGGTATTATCGGTCTACAGGATGCGCTCTATCAGAAAAGCTTGGCCTTTGATGATCCTCAGGCCGTAGTGTTTCAGGACCATTGCTGCGAGGTTTTTGCTTACCACACGATCGCAGCATCGCTGGAATTGGCCAAGGAAAAGGGCCCTTATCCGCGATGGGAACATTCGCGATGGGCTCAGGGAAAATTTTCATGGGAATCCTATCATCGTCCTAGTTGTTGGCCGAAAACAGAATCGGCAGAGGCCCCAACATCTCTCTCGTGGGAAACCTTGCGAGAACAATTGCAAACAAATGGACTGCGAAATGCCTCTCTCATGGCATTTTCGTCGATGGCGTCTGTTGCGCACCTGATGGCCTGTTATCCGGGCGTCATGCCGGCGACGGAGTACGGTTTTCAGAAACATTTTTCGCACTCAAGGAAAGTGACCGTTCTTCATCGCACATTGGTGGAATGTTTGCGGGCAGCAGGGTGTTGGACAAAGGAACTCTATGAGGCATTGTGTCATCATCCGGATCAGAAAATATCGCTTCCGCAGTTGCCGGAATCTCTTCAATCGGTCTTTCGGCTGGCTTTCGACCTCGATGCAGAATCGCTTTTGCAAGCGGCTTCTGTGCGGCAAAAATGGATCGACCAATCGCAATCCGTCGACCTCTATCTGACTCATCCCAATATGGCAACATTATCATCGTTATATCAACGCGCTTGGGAATATGGACTCAAAACAGTTCACGCGCTGAAGATCGCTCCGCTGTCAACATATCACGCCGAAATGCCATCGTTTATATCGCTCGACGATGCTATGGCGGGCCTGCGAAATGGCATATCTCATTACGATTTCTGATACTCATGGCGACTTTCCCGCGACGCATTGAGAACATGATTGCCGATTTGCGCGGATTGCCGCTGGATCGAAACTTGTCCGTAAAACGCATCGAAAAGCCCATGGGTGAAGTCATGCAGCAGTGGCTCCAAAAACATCTCCCGAAATCACTCCTGCGTCTGGAAGAAATCATAGAGCGCCGTTGGCCGGCAATTGTCGGATCGGCATTAGCCGATTATTGCCAACCCTACAAGGTCATTCAGGATCATGTGTTGTTGGTAGTCGTTGCGAACAGCATCGCGCAATATGCCCTGATGTTACAAAAGGAAGATATTTTGGTGCAATTGCACAACATGCCGGAATGTCGACGTATCGATCAGATTCGCTGTTGTCAGCGGTGATGGGTTCGTTCGTGTCATACCTGGAGAAGCGCCGTAAAATGTGAACGAATGGATTATCCTATGTCATATTTATGCCCTTTTTCACGAAAATATCCATCGCCATCACTTAAAGATGATCTATTCTTCATGTCGATGGCTTACAATGAAGCCATAAGTGCCTGGGAAGAGGGAGAAGTGCCTGTTGGCGCCATAGTGGTGCAGCATCAGCACATCATTGCCGCGGCACATAACCGTATCGAAGCGCTGGGAGACGCGACGGCACATGCCGAGATCTTGGCCATGCGACAGGCTTCGCATTCTTTGGGCGATTGGCGTATACCGGAAAGTACGTTATATGTCACAAAGGAACCGTGTCCCATGTGTACAGGAGCGATGCTCTTGTCACGCATCGGGACAATTGTGTTCGCTTTTTCAGATGATAAAATGGGCTGTTTAGGCGGAGCCTTATCGCTACACCAATGGCCCCAAAGCCACCATCATCCTCGTGTCCATTCCGGCGTCATGGCGAAAGAATGCTACCAATTGCTTCGTGCTTTTTTTGAAAGCCGAAGAGGGAAGTCGTAAAAAAATTTCTTTTTAGAAATTGCCTTGGTTCCGGTGTAGGGTATAACATTTTAAATGGGATTTGTATGAATAAATATATGACGAAACATCGGTACATTACAGCATGGGCTGTATTGGGTTTTAGTATTTTCTTGACGCGCACGCCGCTTTCGGCGATACAAGTAGTTGTTTCTCTAAGCAAGGGGAACCAATCGGCGTCTTATGATCCGTCGACTTTAGATGATGGGAGCGTCAATTCTAATGGGAAAACATGGCTGGACCTTGAGAATTATGATAATCGTTTTGTAGGAGAAATTTTAAAAGACAATTTACGGTCAGTTTCCGATCGAGTAGCAGCCGCTCAGCAATGCCTTAATATCGCTATTCCATCGGAAAATTTGCAATATGCCGTGCTTCGTCGACCTGTGAATACTAGACAAAGTGTTACCAATATGAAATTGAAAGTATCGGTTTCAGAATTACAGCCGGACGACAAAGTATACCTTTATGTAGCGGACGGCAAGCGTTGCCAACGACCAATGGATGGGATGAATGAGTTTACATGGGAGGCGGACTTGCCGCCTGAAAGCGATCGAGAATTCTTTTTCGTGATATGGGAGCATGATGAGCAAGTGTCGGCGAAAGTTTATTGTATCTTGCCAAAGCCAAGATATGATCCCGTCCGGAGGGCATGGCTGGAAGTGCAAAAAGATATAGCCGCTGTTGCCGCTGCCGCGGATTTCCGTCGCCGCCAGGCATTAACTTCAGCAGCTTCGGCAAAAACTCGTCCAGTACCGCAAGCCCCTCTTCCGCCCGCTTCTCCCGGAGTACCGCCACAAAGTCCGCTGCCATTGGTTGTCGGACCATCTCCGGCTACAACGCGTCCGCAGGCGTCGGGTAAGACATCATCGCCCAGCCTTCTCATCGCTGATTACGATCATAGCGCGACATTGCCGTTGTGTGATCTCAAAGGAGATCACTGGGTACTTCTCGATGGAGAGGTCGCATTGCAAGAGAGTATCGTCGTAAGAAATGCAACTACATCGCGATTCATAAGCCATCTTGCTGCTGATGGAAAGCAACTTCATATCAAAAGAGCTTCCACGAATGAAAATGGCGTCGACCTGTTTGCCAATCAGGTGGATACAGCGTTGCAAGGGCGCATACCACTTGTGGAGAAAAAGGTGAAAAGAGAGTCAGCGGAATATCAAATGTATCAGAGGTACATGGATCATGTGGTATCCGATGTGTCGTGGCGTGCGTTATTGCCTTCTCATCTCGAAGGAGATCCGTGGATCGGTTCCGAGTTTTCAGCACGTTTGGGGTTGCCATTGATTCGGATGACTTTCCGTTTCTACATTTTAGAAAAAGGAGATGCTCTGCAGGCATTGGCTTTACCTTTGATCGCTCCTGTGCTAGATGTTATTCCTGTGGCGATTTTTTGGCCACATTCCATTGCCTTGACGAGATCTTATGATGATAATGGTCAGAGAATACACGTGAGAAATTTCCCATCGATCAACGCCGAAGGGACTCTTTTACGTCGAAATGTCTTGCCTAGAATGATGTTGGGAAATCAGCAGGCGCTGAAAGAAGCTTGTGAATGGTTTACATTACCTTCGGATCTGCTGGAACGACTGAAAGATGGTTATCCCCATGTCCTGTATTGTTTTCTGATCCATTCGCAGGGCATAGAGTTTAATCTTACACTACTGCAGAAGCAGCTGTCAGAGCCGGAATCCCCTCCAGTCGTGAAGAGTGCCTCAGAACCAGAGGAGTATGTTCCTTCCGTA
>JAITIW010000025.1 GCA_031279255.1 Puniceicoccales bacterium | reverse complement strand
CCCAAACAATTTCCTGAAAACGACGTCATTTTTCGGGTCTAGAAATCTTCTCATGGTACGGCCTTTCCTTTCCGCCCTATTCTAGAACGCTTTTTCCTTTTTGGAAAGTCAATTGTTTCTGGAGCCTTCTTTCGCAACGAAAAATAAGTATTTAGAGCGGTGATTCTTTGAGAGCTGGAGTGGGGTAATCGCCGTTAAATTTTTTCTGATATTACTATTCATAGATGCCTCCGCCCAGGAGGCATTTTTCGTAGTACAGGGCCAAAACTTGGCCGCTGGCCAGTGCCCGTTGGGGATTTTGGAATTCCACAATGGCAGTGGTGGGAGTCATAAGTTTGCGGTAAATGCAGGTTCGAAGTAGATTTTTTGCGCCAAATGACGGTAACTCATGGTACGGGAGCATCGGAGATGAAACTCGCCGCTTTATAAATGTGGAAACAAATCCATTACATTAAACGTAGATACCGCCGCCCAGGAGGCATTTTTCATGATATAGAGCTAAAATTTGGCCGCTGGCCAGTGCCCGTTGGGGAACTTGAAACTCCACGACGGCAGTGGTGGGACCGGTGGGCTCAAAGTAAATTTTCTGTGCCGGGTCGCGGTAGCGCGGCTTTCCCAAAAGATTTTTGGGATGGTCTATAATTTCGTGGATAAAATGGAGATTGCGGAGCGTAATTTTTTTCTGAAAGAGTTTTTCGGACGAAGAATGTTCCAGTGTCACAATCAGATGATTGCTTTCCAGATCCTTGGCAACGACAACGTAATGTTGATAGTCATGATTTGAGGGAATGCGAATGCCATGGCGTTGGCCTAGAGTAAACTTATGAAGCCCGCTGTGTTCTCCTAGGGTGCGACCCTTCGTATCGACGATAAGTCCTGGCGAATCGGGAATGTAGTGCGCCAGAAAGTCCTGAATACGAACTTTACCCAAAAAACAAATCCCCTGGCTATCTTTTCGAGAAGCATTGCCCAGCTGCGCCCGAGTGGCCAATGTACGTACTTCTTTTTTCAAAAAATGTCCCACGGGAAATTGAGCGAATTGTAACTGTTCTTGGGAAATATAAGCCAAGAAGTAGGATTGATCCTTGTCGGGATCATGGCCCTCGAGCAGATCGCAATGGCCATCGGCGTGCGTTATTTTTTGACAGTAATGGCCAGTGGCGATCCCGCTACAACCCAGTTCCCGAGCATAGTCCGCCAAAAATCCGAACTTGATGAATTGATTGCAAAAAATGTCCGGATTGGGAGTGATGCCATGGCGATAGCCTTCGATGAGCGGCTGCACGACCCATTGGCGGTAGTGCTCGATCATGTTGACTACTGAGAAGGGTATGCGGAGTTGTTCCGCGACGGAACGTGCATGGTGTAAATCTTCTTCCCATGGACATTGCCCAATGGGTCGGTGTTGATCATCATCGTGCCACGTCCGCATATAAGCACCTACGATAGAAATGCCCTGCTCTTGGAGGTGTAAGGCCGCTACAGAGCTGTCGACGCCACCGGACATTGCGACGAGAATTTTTTCTTTAGGTTTGGAAGATGAACTCACAGGTATTTCTCTTGGGCCAGCAGAAGGTTTTTGGGATTTTTTTTACCGCCTTTGCGGTAAGGGAAAAATGCAAAGCGGGAGCTTTCATTTTTCCTTCCCGCGGCCCGCGAAGCGGGCTAGAGCCGCTTAGGCTCAAAGGCGGTAAAGGACAGTAAAGCCATTTACCCGGATCAGAAATCCGAAAAAATGAGAAGAAAATCCAACTCATGAGAGCGGTGCTGACCGGACATGAAAATCATGCGAAGATTCAAATACATAGGCCAACTGCAGCAGTTCTGCTTCCTGAAAAAACTGGCCCAGAACTTGAAGCCCGATGGGCAAGTTTTTTTTCGAAAACCCGCAAGGGATAGAAATTCCCGGAATACCCGCCAAATTAGCCGATACCGTATAGATATCGTTGAGATACATGGCCAGAGGATCTTCTATTTTGGCGCCAATTTTAAAAGCCGTTGTCGGACTTGTCGGTGTCAATAAGACATCCACTGTCTCGAAAGCTTTGAGAAAATCCTGCCGGATCAGAGTCCTAACCTTTTGGGCACGGATGTACTGGGCTTCGTAATAACCGCTGCTGAGCACATAAGTGCCGAGCATAATGCGGCGTTTTACTTCCTCTCCAAAGCCCTCGCTGCGGGATCGAAAATAGACATCGATGGCATTACTGTGAGGGCTGCGATGCGTATAGCGAATGCCATCAAAGCGTGCCAAATTAGAGGATGCCTCAGCCGTAGCTACAATGTAATAGACCGCGATGGCATATTCCGTATGAGGCAACGTCACTTCGACGATCTCATGCCCCTGTTTTTGATAAAAAGCAATGGCGGATTCGACAGCTTCCCGGACTTCCGTATCCATCCCCTGAGGAAAATATTCTTTCGGAATCCCGATGCGCTTAGGAGACGGCGATGCCTGTAAAGCTTGTGTATAATGGGGAATTTCTTCCGACAAACTCGTCGAATCGCTCTCGTCGTACCCCGCTATCGCCTGAAAGAGCAATGCCGTATCTTCGACACATTTCGCCATGGGACCGATCTGATCCAGAGAGCTGGCAAAAGCCGTTAGTCCGTAGCGGCTCACTCGGCCGTAAGTCGGCTTTAATCCACAGATGCCACAAAATGCCGCCGGTTGCCGAATCGATCCACCGGTATCGCTCCCTAGCGCGAACGGAGTCTGTTGAGCCGCGATCGCAGCACCGCATCCGCCACTACTGCCTCCCGGCACAGATGCTAAATCCCACGGATTGTGGGTGATCTGAAAGGCCGAATGTTCCGTCGACGAGCCCATCGCAAATTCATCGAGGTTGAGTCGTCCCCAGAGCACCGCTCCTTGTGCTTTGAGTTTTTCGATGACGGTAGCGTCATAAGGACTGCGATAATCCTTCATGAAGCGGCTGCCACAGGTCAAGGGCTGATCTTTTTCGGAAATAATATCTTTTATACTGACCGGAATGCCATCAAGGGGACCGCGTACCTTTCCTTCCCGTCGTCGTTGATCCGAAGCCCGTGCCTGCGACAGCGTATATTCCGGATCATAAGAGATAAAGGAGTGCAGTTTTCCCTCCAATCTTTCGGTATTTTCGATAAACGATCGCGTCACTTCTTCGGAAGAAGTTTTCTTAGACTGCAAAAGCTGAGAAAGTTCCGTTGCGCTGAGCTGATAAAGTTGTGATTTCATCCTATTGTCCTTAAAAAAAAGATAGCTTCAATCGACCACTTTCGGGACGACGAGTTGTTGATCGCGTTGTGCCGGAGCATTTCGAAAAACTTCGGCCGGACTCAGAGTAGCCGTAGCTCGATCCTCTCGCCACACATTGTAGACGGGTAACGCATGAGCTGTCGCCTCCACCGCATCGACATTGAGTTGCTGAATTTTTCCAAAATAGCCTAAAAGTGTCTCGAATTGTTTTTTAAAAAAAGCATGTTCTTCTTCTCGTAAATCGATGCGCGCCAACTTCGCGATTTTATCGATGTCAAAATCTTCCGTTGCCATATCAGTCCCGTATAAGTCTTTTATACCGGATATGGACTTAAAAATTTAGGTCAAGAACCAACGAAAAGAATATTGTCATTGTAGAACACAAAAAAATCTCTTTGAAAGCTTTCCTTAAAAAAAGAAATGACACAAATCTCTCTTTTAAATGTCCGTAATGCTTATGTTGCCTACAGTAAGCGCCGTTTTTTTAGCCGAGCGGTGACGCATTTTTATGCCCTTAATGATGTCTCTTTGCAGGTTCGTCCTGGCCAATCGGTCGGGCTCGTAGGAGAAAGCGGTAGCGGAAAGTCTACGCTCGGAAAAGTAGTAGCGGGATTGGTTCCACTCACGAAGGGCTCGTTATCCCTTTGCGATCAAAATTTTCACAGGGATGAATTTTGTCACCAACCGCTGCATCTTCGGAAAGAAATTCAGATGATTCATCAAGATTTTCATGGCACATTGGATCCCAAAATGACCATTTTTCGTACGATCGAAGAAGCATTGGTCCTACATTTTCCGCGGCATGAGCGTTCCTGGAGAAAGCAGAGAGTCGAGGAACTCTTGGAGCAAGTGGGACTTCTGCCCGCGATGGCCTTTTACTATCCTCGGCAATTGTCTGGCGGTCAGCGACAGCGTGTCAACATCGCTCGGGCATTGGCCGTCGAACCGCGATTACTGATATGCGATGAAGTCGTGAGTGCTTTGGATGTTTCCGTCCAGGCGCAGATTCTCAATTTGTTATCATCGATCCGCCAGCAACGATCCCTTGCGATGCTCTTCATCTCTCACGATATGGCTGTTGTGGAGCGTATGTGTGAATTCATATGTGTACTCAATGCCGGGAAAATGGTAGAGAGTGGCACGACGGAAGAAGTCTGTTACCATCCGCGAGATTCCTATACGCAGCAACTCATTCA
>JAITIW010000068.1 GCA_031279255.1 Puniceicoccales bacterium | reverse complement strand
AAAAACTAACATTAACATCTTAACATCGTTACTATCATGAATTATAAAATAAGAAACATTAGCCTACTCTGCGTATTATTATCATTATCCGCCGGCTCTGCCGTCGCCGAACCTGGGCCAATTCTCTCGCCAGATGGAACGGCCTTTCAGTTGAATTTCCCACAGGTCATTGTGGATGAATTAAACAAGTTCATCGTTGGCGTTGAGGGTCATGAAAGATATGGGGCATTTATTAATGCATCAAGTGGTCCATTGTCATGTGAAAATGTACAACAAGAATTCTGGAAGACCATTGGAGCTACAGCCCCTTACATTGATATTTCGCCAAAAAAACGTGAATCTTTACTTACTTTTGAGAATCTTATCCGCACAGCTCAGACACTATTGATTCTCAACCACGAAAAGATTTTTATTCCCACACTTTTGGTGGTACGTATACAAATTGCACTAGATTATTTTTTAAGTGATCACGCTGGCATGAATTACACATCTTCTTGCGGAAACTGTCCGCGAAGACGCCAAAGGCTAAATCCTAATCAACAGGCAATTGAAGAATACAAAAGCTCTTTAGAAGAGGTCGTTTTGGCTATTTTAAAGTAACATAAGATTATGAAAAATGCTACTTTACTGCTAAGATTGCTTGTTACAGTTAGGTTTATTTCACCAACGCACGCATGCTTTTCAGATACATTCCGGGAAGTATGGGCAGGCTATTCTCAACAAGAGCTCAGGGAAGAATATGCCCTTTATGGGCAATTTCTTCATGATCGCTGCCAACGCTTATCACAGCGATGGGGAAAATCAGTAAGTATCGGCGTTATTCCGTGCAAAACTCCTCATTATATTTCGAGACCGGTAATCACAGATGATGCAGTAATTCTTAACATAGGCTGGCTTGATTCCCTACAAGGAGGAGATGTTAGCGACTCAGGAGCAGCAGCATACTGGGAATCAGTTGCTAGACCCTTAATCATACAAGGTGAAATTATGGAATTTAGAAATGAAGAAATTCTAAGAGCGCTTTCTGTCATGAGACCTCCGGTGGTTTTTCTTCACGAATTGACCCATCTGCTTCTACGGGTGGAATTTATCCTAGAAGAGCCAGATTTATCAAGATGGATGCCGGAAGAGATTCGCGATCGCAATTCCTTCTTTGAATCTGCTTACTCTAGGTACATCATGAGATGGCTTCTCCGTATTCATCTTAAATTCCAAATATTTATGCTACCTGAAGTAGATCCAGATTGCTGTACTTGCTTCTGCAGACGTTATACTCAAGAGCGAGCAAATGCTGAAGCCTTGGTTAGGCGATGTGGCATATGTTGGGGAGGTATTGATGAAATCTTCGTGATTATGGGCGTGAGACTTATGTTGGAAGGGAAAGAACATGTTTTAGGAGAAACTATACTTTTACGAAAATTGGCGGCACTGCATCAGTTACCCACAAACTTTGTGTGCTGGTCACATCAACTTATTTTCTTGCCAGTTCCAGGGGATCCAGAAAGCCGAATAGAACCTCCGCGTGAATCAGATCTCTTTCCACATCTCTTTTTTCAGCACAGAGAGGCCTTCATGGCATTATGCCATTATCTTGGTTGGGGAGAAGGCATGGAAGAGGAAGTTCCCGTAGCTGATGATCTAGCTACCGCAAAAGCAGCAGAGGGACTGGAAGATATTCCTCCAACACCTCCTTCAGAAGAAGAATGGTGGCGGCAAGCGGGCGCCGTAGCCACAGGCCCTATTCCTGTATTTCCTGAGGTCTGAGTATAGAGACAATTCCTTATCTTTTAATCCGGTTTTAATCCGGTTTTTAGTGAGGGCATCATCGAATCAAACGGCCCAAAGAGAGACGGAGCGAACACGAGAGGCCATCCTTTTGTTAGACTTTTTTTTAAACGGCATTAAGACGCCTGCTAAATGACGAAATTCTTCTGTCAATAAATCTTTTAAACTCAAAATATCCCCTGCTTTCTTCTCAAAATAACTATTTCTTTATGATACTTATTTTTCATTTCGAAAGAAGTCTAATGATGGATAGGCCATACGAGCATTAAAAATGCTCATGTTACAAATCTTTCGAAAAACGATAGGAAGATTTATGGTCGAAATTCTATGATTCCGATCCGGAAGATTTACGATGAGAGGCACGGGGAGAGAAGACAAATCGAAGATTTCCGTCAGACTTAAGGGATAGAGCAGCCGTAAAGGGCTTTCCGGTTCGCTTGGAAATGAATCCTTCGATCATCGATGTTTTTTTCTCCTGAACCAGTTGCTGGATATGCTCATGGGTAATGGTAACACCGAGCATGGTCTTCATGATGCGAAATCGACAAATGGGCTTTTCTTTTGAAAGCGTCTGTTCGCAGATATACACATTTTCCGTCTCGAAGATGCGATTCTGATCCGCATGAAGAGGGCATGTTCCGATAACAGGATATTTTTCGAGCGCTTCGAGTGAGGAGATTTCCGAAAGATTCTCCTTCTTCTGAGGATTTTCTTCAAAGACAAAATGGATACGCCACTCCCCATCTTCCTCATCAAGGTGCAGGTGAGCGTTAAATGTTTTTCCGGTTTTGGAATGAAATCCCTTAAGGAGAGGGGTCTCGCGATCTCGAAGGAGCTGTTGGTATTCCTCTAGGGTGATGCGCCGATTGGCTACGGTCTTATAAAGCGTTAAGTGCTTATCCCGAGATCGATAGCAGCGCAACATCTCTAACATGGGTTTTTGATCCGTAGGAGAGATAAGTTCTGAAGGTAAGGCATCCATTTCGCTTTCTTGAAATTGTTGAATATTGGCTATCATTTGTTGGGTCACATCCGCGATTCCTTTCATGAAGTGCTCGCGTGATAATTGACGATTTTCGATCTGTCGAAGCCGAAATTCCCATTCGCCCGTCATGGAAGGGCTGGTAATCGTCTCGACATTGACTTTTTCGAGAAAACAGAGCAAGTCTTCAGCTTTAGCGGTGGGGACGAGTTCTTTTTTGTCGCGTTCTATGTAATGGTAATCGATGAGATGTTCAATGATCTGCGCTCGTGTAGCAGGCGTGCCGAGACCACGTTCCTTCATCGCTTCAGCCAGTTCTTCATCTTCGACAATTTTCCCAGCGCCTTCCATCATGGCCAGTAAGGTCGCTTCGTTATAACGCGGCGGAGCTTTTGTACTCTCCTGAATGGATTGCAGACCGATCATCTGAGCCGATGGAGGCTGGCCATCTTTTTCATGTAGACCGATCAGCACTTTATCATCTTCTTTTTCTTGATCGCGACCATAGACTTCTAACCAACCGGCTTGCACTAATACTTTCCCCTCGGTTTTGAATTCATGAGGACCGACAAAAGTCAATCGCGTCGTCACATCGAATTCAGCGGCCGGAAAGAATACAGCTAAAAATCTTTGGACCAACATTTTGTAGATTTTTTCCTCTTCGCTGGAAAGTTCGTTCGGATTTTTTCCCGTCGGAATGATCGCAAAGTGGTCATTGACGTGCTGATTGTTAAAAATGCGTTTATTGCGGGCATCGACACCGTAGTGCTTTAAGATTTTTTTGGCAAAAGGTGCGTATTCTCCCGTGAGTGACGAAAGTACTTTTTGGCAAGTTTCCGCATAATCTTCCGGCAGGGCTTGGGAATCTGTTCGGGGATAAGTGGTGCATTTATGCTTCTCGTAGAGCGATTGCGCAATTTTTAGGGTCATGCCAGCCGGCATGTGAAAACGACTATTGGCCTCGCGTTGCAGCAATGTCAGATCATAGAGCTTGGGTGCGATCTGCATCGTGCGCTTCTTCTTTTCCTGAATGTGGATGTCGTGCTGATGGCTGCGGATATCTTCAAGGATTTTTTGCGTTTCTTCCAGACTCCACAGGCGATCGATGCGGTCATGAGCATTATGGGAATCTTTGGAAAAATCCTTCTGCTGAAAGACGCTTTCGTAAACACCATTGTGAATTTGAAATTTCCCGACGATGCGCCAATAGTCACGCGGCTGAAAATGCTGGATTTCGCGTTCTCGGCCAACGATCATGGTAAGGGTAGGGGTCTGGACACGCCCGACACTGACGACATGATTTTTCCCTCGGCTGGCAATGCGCAATGTCAACGCACGCGTACCATTGATCCCGACAATCCAATCCGCTTCGGAACGGCACCGAGCTGCGGCCTCTAAGGCCTGCATATCTTCCGAAGAACGTAAGCGCTGAAAGGCTTCTCGAATGGATTCCGCCGTCATCGAGGAGAGCCATAGTCGTTGGAATGGTTTTTTATTGTCAGCCAATTCGCAGATATAGGAAAAAATAAGTTCACCTTCTCGTCCGGCGTCGCAGGCATTGATGATGCCATCGATATCTTTGCGGTGGAGTAATTTCTTGATCTCGTTAAATTTCTTTTTGGTCGTATCGAGAATCTTAAGGCCAAAAGTCTGGGGAATAATAGGCAGCACATCGAAGGTCCAGCGCTTGTATTTTGAATCCATATCTTCTGGCATGGAAAGCCCGACGAGGTGACCGACGGCCGATGTCACGACATACTCATCATTTTCAAAAAAATCCTCCTTCTGCTGAAAACTTCCTAATACTTTGACCAGATCCCTTGCGACACTAGGCTTTTCGGCAATAACCAGCTTCTTCATAAACTTTCCACGAAGATAAAGTGATTTAAAAGGTCAATGGTTCTTTCAAGATAAAGGAAAAATTCAAGTGCGTGAAAATTTAAATACCTGGCGCAGGCTATGGAGAATAAAAAATATGAAGAATATCGCATCGCGGCGAATGTAGGAAAATGTTCTCAAAAAACTTTGATGATACGAAAATCTTCGATAAAATTTCTGCAGCTCTGCATGAATGCTTGCTGGTAAAGCGTCATCATGGGGCGAAAAGAGTAATTTTTACATCCATAAAGTGATGATGTTTTTTCAAAAAAACAGCTTCTGAAATACCCTACTTGTGTTTTTTAACATTTTACTAATATGGGGCACTGTTATGGGTGTATTTTTTTATGAGGCTCTTGATAAAGCCAAAACCAAGGAAAGTGGAACTCTAGAAGCCAATGATAAAAAGCAGGCTATGCAGCTATTGTTGCAAAAAGGCTTGCGAATTTTGACACTAAAAGAAGAAAAATCCTTTATGAAACGTTCTTCTAAAAAACGTCCCGCAGTCGCTACACCGGCATTTCGGAGTAAGCTTTTGGTCAATAAGCAGAAAATTCATTTCAATTTTCTCTATAAATTTTTGCAGCTCCATGCCGGAGGATTGCCCCTGGGGGATGCCCTAAAGGTTATGAGGACGCGTTTAAAGTCTCCGGCGGAACAGGCCTTGGCGGAAGCTATCCACAAGCAACTCTGTGAGGGCAAGACGTTGGCGACGGCCATGAAGGCCTATCCGGATATTTTTCCAGAAGGCACGGTCTATATGATAGAAGCGGGTGAAAAGACGGGAAACCTCATTCCGATCGTTACGAATTTGATCCAATTTATGGAGGTGCAGGCGGATGTGAAGAAACGCTTTATTTCTGGCATGTCTTACCCACTGGTGGTCTGCAGCATTGCCATAGCTGTCGTGGCTCTGTTCATCTTTTATCTATTGCCTCGCATTCAGAAGATGATGACCCAAATGGGTGGCGAATTGCCATTGATCACCCGTCTTCTCATGGGAGGGGCTCATTTTATCACAGACTGGGGTTTGTATATCATCGTTATCGTCGGTATCGCTGTGATCTGTCTCTGGCGATTTCGCAAAACATCATCCGGCCGTATGCTGACGGATCGATACTTGACGTATTTGCCATTATTAAAAGGTATCGTCAATGGTTCCTATTATTGCCAGACCGCTAATCTTTTGGCGACCTTATTGGGCAGCGGCATCAATACCACGGAGGCCATGCAATTGGCTGAGCAGGCGACGTCAAATCGCCATCATCGTCACCATTTTGCCGAAGCACGGCGTAAGGTTCTCGATGGCGTATCGATGACACAGGCATTTGATAAGCATCGCGTATTGCCGGTGGAGGCTTTAGATATACTCTCGGTCGGCGAGAATACCGGCGATTTGGCCTCGTCCTTCAAGGAAATTTTCAAAATCTATAACCTGGAATTGAATGATAAACTGCATCGGCTGACGGTGATGGTATCTTCGATCACGCTGGGATTTGCGTTTTCATTAGTGGCTATATTGGCCATGAGTATTGTCATGAGCGTTATGAAATTCAGTTCGACGGTTGTGGGATAATCGATCACAAATAAGGCGAAATATTTCTTTAAAATGCAGAAGGAGCGTTGGGCTCTTTCTTTAAAGAAAAAATCGGATGTGTTAAAAAGAAGATCGGATGTGTGAGGCGAAGGCTGTGATATTATAGTCATTTATGGAGCATCGGTAGAATGATCCCAAAGTGAGCACCGGACCTACTGCCCCGCCTTTGCGCTAAAGAAAAATAAAAGCTCCCGCTTTACATTTTTCTTTAGCGCAGCCCGCGTAGCGGACGAGAGCCCGAAGGGCTCAAAGGCGGGGCAGCAAAGCGAATAAAGCAAATACTTCTCCATGGCCCAACGATTAGAGGATGTTGTCAAGTAAAAGACTAACAAAGAAAAAAAAGAGAAGAAGATGGAGGGAATGGAGAAAAGGACACATAGGAGATATGACCTATCAGATAAATTGTGGAACGAGACGAAAAGACTGCTGCCTGATTTTGACGGCACTTTTTAGAAAATATCAGACTTCTTTCGCAATGAAGATGATAAAGGGATAGTTATTTTGATAAGTAAGTATGAGATATTTGAGTTAAAAAAATTTATCAACAGAAGAATTTCGTTGTTTAACAGGCGCTTTAATGCCGTTTCGAAAGAGGTCTGTTAAAATCCAAAGTGAGAGGTCATTGACAGATTTGAGGAAAGTGAATAATATTTTCTATGGATTTTAAAAAATTATTCGCAGAGCGCATTGGTGGTCCGTCATTTGGTTTCGATAAGGCCTACAAGATGGAAAAAATCAAGGAAGCGAAACGCCGCGCGCTGCAGCGATTTCCAGAACGGCGCCTACTAGACATGGGGATCGGCGAACCGGATGAGATGGCGGATAAAAGGGTCGTGGATGTTTTATATAAAGCTGCACAGAAGAAAGAAAATCGCGTCTATGCCGATAACGGTTCGGCTCCCTTCAGGGAGGCTGTTGTGAAATATATGAACGATATTTATGGCGTTTCTTTAGATCCTCAACGTGAGATCGTCCACTGCATAGGGGCGAAGTCGGCACTTTCCTATCTACCACTCTGTTTCGTCAATCCAGGAGATATAGTGGGGACGACAAAACCGGGATATCCTATTCTGGCGCAGCATGTCCGTTTTCTTGGTGGCGAAGTTTTTGAATTGCCCCTTTTAGCCGAGCACCATTACCTTCCTGATTTGGACTCCATTCCTAGGGATGTGGCGAGGAAGATGAAATTACTCTCCCTGAATTATCCCAATAATCCCACAGGAGCTGTCGCTACGTTCTCTTTTTTTGAAAAAGCGGTTGAATGGGCTCATCGCCATGAAGTCACTCTCATCAATGATGCCGCTTACGCCGCTTTGGTGCATGACGGCCAAAAACCACTTTCTCTGCTTTCCATCGAAGGAGCGAAAAATATCGCGATTGAAATTCACTCGATGTCCAAAGCCTTTAACATGACGGGATGGCGTTTAGGATGGGTTTGTGGACAGGAAGATGCGGTCAAAGCTTTTTCTTTCGTGAAGAATTATTGCGATTCTGGACAGTTTTTAGCCATTCAGGAAGCAGCCTGTGAGGCTCTTTCACATCCAGAAATTACGAGGCAAACAGCTAAAAAATATACCCGTCGCATGGACGCCATAGCTTCCATATGGAGTGAAAAATCCTGGAACGTTACGCCTTCTAAAGCCGGATTTTTTCTCTATGCCGCTGCACCGCGCTCGGTATGTGGGACCGATGGACAGAGTGTTGATTTTGCAACGGCCGAAGAATCCGCGATCTGGTTCTTGGAAACTCTTGGGATCATCTGTGTACCTTGGGATGATGTCGAACCGGCATTGCGTTTCTCAATGACGTTCGATGCCGCATCTTTCGATGAAGAGACGCTCTTTTATGAAGAATTACATCGGAGAATCGCTCCCTATCGCTTTAGTTTCTGAAACAAAACTTCAAGTCATTGTCCTCTTGCCGGCTTTGCAGGGGAGGCAAGGAAGGCCTTCCTTGCCTCCCCTGATGTCCGCTGTGCGGGCGGTCCCTTTGGGACCTAAAGCCGGCGAGTAGCGAGTGAAAACGAATGACCGCCGCACTTTTTTTCTCAAAAAACATCAAATATTTTTCCCAAAAAAGGAAGATTATGGTCATTTTATCTCCCGTGAAAGCAGAAGTACATTCTCCTCATGTAGTCTTTTGAAGTTTGAGACGAAAAATTGATTAAAATTATTTCAAACTTTTATCAGTGAAGAGCGATATTGTGCCAGGAGAGAGCCCAGCATATAAAGCGATCCGGTAGTTAATTTTTTCCTTTTGGTCAGCCAGAGTTCTCCGGCTCCTTCGAGGGAGATGATGTGAGTTTTTGGAGCCCTGCTTTCTAAGATGCAGGACTGAAATTCTTCCCGTGATAGGTGTCGCTCATAACCATCCGCGATGAGAAAAATTTCTTCAAAATGAGGACCTAACAAATCCAGCATAGCGCGAGCTCTGGAGATTTCGATGGATCCGAAAATGAGCTGTCGAAAAGGCTGTCCTTGCGCTTTGTGTCTTTTGATTTCTTGAAGAACAGCTTGAGCTCCTTCTGGGTTATGAGCACCATCGAGAATGATTTCTTCATTCACATGGTTGCGAAAACATTCCCAGCGGCATGGCCAGTAGAACTGATGAGCTTCGTAATCCCAGGATGAAGGCAACGGAAATCGCTCCTGTAGGCATTGCGCAACAGCTCGCGCCGTCGCCATATTGTCTCGTTGGTAAAGTGGTAGATGAGCGTAGCATTGGCGCCATTCTTCATCGCTGATACCAGATGCTGATGAAGTGATGATGGGGACTTTTAACGCATGCGCTTGCCTTTGAATGACACCTAAGGCTTCTCCTTGAATATTGCCCAGTACCAGTGGCACATGGGGGATCAGGATGCCGGCTTTTTCATGAGCGATTCCGCCTAATGTTTGTCCCAGATAGCATTGGTGATCGTAGTGAAGGGTCGTAATCACTGTCATATCCGCAGCTGTTGCCGTCGTCGCGTCATGACGGCCGCCCATTCCGGTCTCCAGTATGACGATGTCGGGGCATTTTTCTTTGAAAAAAGAAAGCGCCATGGCGGTCAAATATTCGAAGTGCGAGGTAAAATTTTTCGAATCTCTATTTTCCAACAGCTTTGCGATCTCGTGTATGTTAAAAAACTGCTCTACGAAATCTTTTTTGGAAATACATTGGCCTGAAATCTGAATCCGTTCGCGGATGTCGATGAGGTGTGGCGAAGAATAAAATCCCACGCTATGGCCTGCTTTTCGGTAAACATGAGCTAGGATGGCACAGACGGATCCCTTGCCATTGGTTCCGGCCACATGGATGACGTAAGAAGGAAGGCGCATCGTCTCGGTTGCTTGAAGAAGATGACGAATTCTTTCTAAAGAAAAGTGTTTGTGAGTCGGTCGATGGTCGAGAAAATGGACAACATTTTCGAAATTCGAGAAATCCATGGTGATCTATTCAGGGTAGACTTTAAATGGCTATTTTGGCCTTGTAGAAGAGTGTTTTGAGGAAATAGATTAGGCGCTCCCTCAATTCACTTCGGGGAACAATCTGGTCGATGAGTCCATGCTCGAGAAGAAATTCGGCCGTTTGAAATTCTTTTGGCAATTTCTGCCGTGTTGTTTCTTCAATGACTCTTGGTCCCGCAAAACCGATTAAGGCCCCTGGCTCGGCTAAAATAATATCTCCGAGTGTGGCAAAGCTAGCCGTTACGCCACCGGTAGTCGGGTGAGTCAAAACCGAAATAAAAGGAATTTTATGTTCGCTGAGCTTTGCGAGCGCAGCCGAGGTTTTAGCCATTTGCATCAGGCTTAAAATTCCTTCGTACATACGCGCTCCGCCCGATGCCGAGATGATGATGACGGGATGTCTCCTTTCAAACCCACGCTCAATGGTCCGCGTAATACGTTCTCCGACCACCGAACCCATACTGGCACCGAGAAAACGAAAATCCATTATGGCCAGTTCAACTTCCATACCATCCATCCGAGCGCTTCCGCAAAGAACGGCTTCCGTAAGGCCCGTTTTTTTTTGATTTTCAATGAGCTTTTGGGAATAATTTATTTTCCCGGAAAAATTTAAAGGATCATGAGAACTCAGTTCTTCGTCATGCGCTTGAAAACTTTCAGGGTCTACGAGGATCTGGATCCTCTGGGGCGCACCGATGGGGAAGTGATAGCCGCTCTTAGAGTCTACCCAAAGGTTATTTTCCAATTCTCGCCGGAGTAACAAAACGCTTGTCTGGGGATGTCTTACCCACAGTTGTGCGGGAATATCTCTCCTAGTTCCTCGGTAGTGAAAATGAGATTTTTGAGAATTTTTGTCGTTCCCCAACATGCCTCCAGCGAAATTTTAGAACCCAGACTTGTCAAGTATTCCTATTTCGAAATAGCATTAAGGTTTACGGAAAATTCGTTTCCGTGACCTATGCGTCACATCATTGGAATTAAATACTTTTTGTTGTCCATGGCCTTGATGGCCACTGTCCTATCGCCATTTCGGTGCGCTCGTTGGGACGCTTCTCGATGGGTCAAAAATACGGGTGATGTGGCGGAAATCGTCATGCCCTGCGTTACAACAGCGATTATCCTGGTAAAAAACGATTTTCTCATCCTTCCTCATTGGATGATGGCGGGTGCGATGACAGCCCTGTCCGTCAATTTTTTGAAATATACCATTCCCACAAAACGGCCGAACGGTGGCAAACACAGTTTCCCGTCAGGTCATACCGCAACGGCCTTCGTCAGTGCGTGTTTCCTGTGGTTTCGCTATGGTTATCGTTACGGAATGCCGATGTTAGTCCTGGCAATCTTTGTCGGATTTTCGAGAATTTATTCCCACAGCCATTATCTACGCGACGTCCTAGCCGGCGCCTTAATAGGGTTGGTCTGTGCCGGTTTCTCCGGTTTTACTTGGCGGAAGCTTTTGCATTATTGCAAAAAGAGCTAAGTCCCCCATTCAGGAAGCATTCCAATGCCT
>JAITIW010000037.1 GCA_031279255.1 Puniceicoccales bacterium | reverse complement strand
ATGGATGAGATCGGGACTCCCTTCTGCATCACGGTGGACTTTGATTCCCTGGAGCACAAAACCTTCACGTTGCGGGATCGCGACAGTATGCAGCAAGTACGTTTGTCAGAGGACGAAATCGTCACCGAAATCGATTCCAAGTTAGCCCTTTAGGGAGAATTTCAGGAAGTCGGACTTCTAACATTCTATGTTTTTAATCTGCTTTGCAAGCGTTTATGGGGTACTATCGCCTTCAGGCGATAGTGGTTAATAAATGCAGTATTTTGGATACTGAGGGCTGATGCCACCTGGAGAGACCTTCCGTCGGATTTCGGGGATTGGAAAAATACACACCACCGATTCAGCCGCTGGAAGGATCGCGGTGTGTGAGAAAAACTGGTCGATAATCTGTGTGGCGAAGCAGACTTAAGGTGGGTGATGGCGGATTCCACACAGATCAAAGTTCAGCAGCATGGCGCCGGAGCGAAGGGAGGTAACCAGACAATGGCTCAGCCAAACGGTGGGTTCAACACGAAATTACATGTGGCTATGGATAAAGTGGGTCATCCGCTCAGAGTTATGGCAACGGAAGCTACAGAACCGGATTGTCAGCGGGCATCGGACTTGGTCGCATCCCTAGGTGCCAGCTGTATTCTCGCTGACAAAGCCTATGATTCCAACGAAATCATCTTTTCTCTTTCCTCTCGTGGCATCGTTCCCATCATCCCGCCAAGGATCAACAGAGAATCTCAACGCTCCTATGATAAAAGTATCTACAAAAAACGTCTATCATTGGAAATTTCGTTCCTCAAAATGAAGGAATGGCGCTCTCTTTCTACTCGATACTTTAAAAATATTCGCTCCTTTGGCTCGGCCTTCCATGTCCGTTCCATCTCTCTCTTTGCTGCCTGATTTTGACGACTCCATCTAGACACCACACTGATAGTACCGTTATGTAACGGTTAGGATCACACATTGCAGACCAACAGAGCTTTATTCTATGATTTTCATCGACGCGTCCCGGAGGAAGTTCGCTTTAGATATGACTCGTTGACCTGTTTTTTCCTCCAGTTCTTCTTTAGCTCTTTTCGCTATACCACCGCCGGATTTAGCGGCTTTTTTATTTTCAGACAGGCCGGTCGCATTCTCTTTTTCGGCCATCTTTCTCGTAGAAAGTTCCGCCAAGGTGGTGAAGATAAGCTCCTCTTCACTCATGTGATCCCTCAAATTCTGGGTCGTTAATTTTTTTAAATTCTTATGCTCCTGGACAGCTAAGCCCGACCATTCCTCATGAATGACATTGGTGAGGATGGCGTATTCACGACATTCCCGAACATCGTGATTTTTTCAGTAGTCGGTAAGCTTGTTGCGGGTTTCCAACTCATCATGCGCCGTTGAATCCATAGCTCGCTTCGGCCGTGTTTCTTTCAGTACTCGCAGGCCCGATCGATAGCCAAGGCCGGATCAGAGATTTCCTTCAAGCGCTCATGACCGACTTTTGCCAACCATTGCTTGAAATGTTCCGATTTTTTACTCGGAATGGACTGAACGATACGAAGAATACCTTCTGTATGAGCACAATCGGTTAGATAAGATTTTCCATCAGATGCGGGTAATTTCAGTCGTACGATTTTTTCATACAACTGCTCATATTCCTCACCTCCTATTATTTTGGCCTTTAAATCTGACCAATATCTGCGCGGATTATCCGCTATCCGTGAGTATTTTACGACATCAACCACAGAATAATATCACTGTTCCTGATGCCACAGCCGGCGCAGTGCCATCTTTTCGAAAAATACAGGATCCATTTTGGCTGTTTCAGGATATTTACCAAGATTCATGATAGGATCGTATTAATGTATGATCCTGTTCACTAAGATCAAATTTATAATATGAATGCACTTGATAAAGCTTATGCCCACATTTAGGAATACAAGGGAGGGGAGGGGTAATTTGTCCCCGCCCTTTTCTTAAAAAAGAATCTCGTCTGTGTAGTTTCTTGATGTAATCTCTTTTCACCAGTGCTAAAAGATTTTAGACTTTATATATTGATTCTAATCGATGACAGCGACTATACAGCATTCTTTGCGATCCTTGAGCCAAAAGAAGGGCGGCCAGTGGCTGCATCTCAAAGACAGAACGGTTAGTGGCTTGAGCTGTGATAGCCGAACAGTGCAACCGGGCGATCTCTTCTTCGCGATTCCCGGGACGAAGTGCAATGGCGCAACCTTCATTCCAGAGGCCATCACCCGAGGCTGTGTTGGGGTCGTAGCCGAAAATCCGCATCCAGCGATACCAAAAAAGATTCCGCAGTGGATCGTTTCCGATGTCCGTCGAACACTGGCGGAAACAGTACGTCATTTCTATCATTTTCCGGATAAAGCACTCAAAATTTATGCCATCACGGGCACCAATGGCAAGACGACCACGGCCTATTTACTCCAGTACCTACTCTCGGCAGAACGGATGGCCGGTTACATCGGGACACTTTTTTATGATACCGGTTATCAACGCTATCCGGCTCTCACGACCACACCTGATGCGATTCGACTGCAGCAGCTGCTTCACGAAATCGTGGAGCAAGGTACTCAGGTGGCAGCACTGGAACTGAGCTCCCATGCCCTGGATCAAAAACGTGCCTACGGACTGGCGATCGACACGGCGATTTTTACAAACCTTACGGAGGATCATTTGGAATATCACGGCGGCCGCGAGGCCTATTTCGACGCCAAGATACGTCTCTTCGATGGCCGGAATGGTTCCGTCCCACCCTATGCGATCCTCAACGGAGATGATCCTTATGGACGACGACTCCAACAACACCTCAATGGACTGCCAAGCAAAATTTATACCTATGGATTTTCGGAAAATGTCCATGTGCGGGCGCACTCTATCGAGCAGCGGCATCACAGGACTTTTTTCGACCTGACGATTCAGGGGAGAACATGGTCCGTCGAAAGCCCACTGTTGGGAACTTACAACGTCATGAATGTCCTGGCGAGCCTCACGGCCCTGTGGGTTCACCATCGGCTCGATCAAGCGGCGCTAGAACGATTGAAGGCATTTCCCGGTGTGCCCGGTCGGACGCAGATCATCACATCCGATCACGATGTACTCAGCATGGTGGACTATGCCCATACGGCCGATGCGCTGGAGAAAATCTTAACAATGTTAAAAGCACTCTGTCGTGGACGACTTCTTCTGGTCTTCGGCTGTGGCGGCTGTCGTGATCGATCCAAACGGCCCCAAATGATGCGCATCGCACAGCAATGGGCCGATGTCATCTGGGCCACGAGCGATAATCCGCGGACCGAATCCCAGGAACAGATTTTCTCCGATATGGAAAAAGGTCTTTTGGAAAAGCACTCAACCATTCATTGGATCACGGATCGTCGTGAGGCCATCGGTCAGGCGGTCAATGCTGCACAAGCCCAGGATATCATCTTGGTCGCTGGGAAAGGGCACGAGACCTATCAGGAGATCGGAACCAAGAGATTTCCCTTCGACGATGCTGAAGTATTGAGACAGGAACTATGCCGAAAATTTGCCGATGCTGCCTCGATGTAATGTTCTTTATCTCCGCCAAAGATATACGGACCGGTGTTGTAGGGTTGGGAACTTTCCTCCCACCGCCTTTGCGGTAAGGAAAAATGCAAAGCGGGAGCTTTCATTTTTCTTCCCGCAGCCCGCGCAGCGGGCCAGAGCCCGAAGGGCTCAAGGCGGTGGGGGCCGCCAGCCAGATGAAGACGCTGTTCAAAAATATAAGCCAAACTCCAGGATATTGGAAATAAAAGAAAAGCGCCCCAAGAAAACATCATCGGCCACTGCCGTCGACAGACTGCGGTTAGGTATCTTAAAAAAATCTTCTGACTTGTGCGCGACAGGTGGCCAAGCAACAAAGCACTTTTTGCAACTTGCACACTTGCTTTTTCACCCAAAAGCTTTAGATGACAGAAATTGTCAACTGCTAGAACCAGATTCCTATGACTCGAGATATTGCAGCCGAAATCCGTGAAGAGATCCGTCAGTTTCAACCGCAGACTATTCGAAAAAATGTCGGCGAAGTGATGTATTTGGCCGATGGTGTTGCCTTTGTCGACGGATTATCGGACGTCATGTACAATGAAGTTGTCCTCTTTCCCAACGGTGCCCATGGATTTGCGCTGAACTTGGAAGAAGATCATGTCGGTGTCGTATTACTCGGCGATACTTCTGGTATTAAATCAGGCGATAAGGTCGAAACATCCGGACAATTGCTCTCCGTTCCGGTCGGAAATGGTCTCCTTGGACGCGTTATCAATGCCACCGGAGAACCATTGGATTCCAAAGGTTCCGTCCATGCTTCTGAACGCTATCCGATCGAGCGTATCGCTCATGGGATCATGTCACGGCAGCCGATTTCACGACCACTCCAAACGGGCATTCTGGCCATTGATGCCATGATTCCCATCGGACGTGGGCAACGCGAGCTCATCATCGGTGATCGTGCCACCGGTAAAAGTACGTTGGCCATCGATACCATTCTGAATCAGACGCAGATCAATCGCCAAGGTCTGGAGAGTGGCGATCCTGCTTTTCGGCCCGTTTATTCCATCTACGTCGCCATTGGGCAAAAGAACTCCTCCATCGCCCGAACGATTCAAATGCTGGAAGAAACAGGTTCCATGGCCTTTACGATCGTCGTCGCCGCATCCGCTTCGGAGAACCCAGCCGATCAATATATTGCTCCCTACACGGGCTGTGCCATCGGTGAATGGTTTATGGAACATGGTATGGATGCCCTCGTTATTTACGATGATCTGTCCAAGCACGCCATAGCGTATCGCCAAATTTCTCTCATTCTGAAACGTCCCGCCGGACGAGAAGCCTATCCCGGAGATGTTTTCTACCTTCACTCGCGATTGCTCGAGCGCGCGGCATGTTTGAATGCCGATGCCGGAGGGGGTTCTTTGACGGCATTACCCATCATCGAAACCCAGGCCGGTGATGTGGCCGCCTACATCCCGACCAATGTCATTTCCATCACGGACGGGCAGATTTTTCTCGATACGGATCTCTTCAATCGCGGTATTCGTCCTGCTATTTCTGTCGGAATTTCCGTCTCCCGTGTGGGATCTGCTGCCCAGACAAAAGCCTTCAAACAAGTTGCCAGTAAATTGAAGCTCGAACTTGGCCAGTATTACGAATTGGCTGCCTTTGCCCAATTTGGTTCCGAACTGGATACCCAGACGCAACAGCGACTCGACCGCGGTGCACGTATTGTCGAACTTTTTAAACAACCTGCATCACAGCCGCTTTCCTTCGAAAAACAGATCCTACTTCTCTGGAGCATTCAGCAGGGATATGGAGATACCTTGCCGGTGCATACCCTCAATACCATGATGACATCGCTGATCACATTTTTCGAATCCCAGTATCCCGAATTACTCCAGGCATTGCATCAGCAGCGGAGCATCGACAAAACACTGGAAGAGCAATTACATAATGGATTAAAAGCCTGGCAGCCCTCAACGGCCTCTCCCATGACGTAAATTCTCATCTACCTTATTAATTTCGTGATACAGTATACGATTCTCCATAGATTTCACTCCTATGAAAAAAAAGTCCTTAAGTTTTGAACAAAAACTTCAGCAGCTGGAGCACATCGTATCTGATCTGGAGGCTGGCGACATAAGTCTCGAGACATTGCTCAAAAAATACCAAGAGGGCCAAACACTTCTCGGTGCATGCCGAGAGGAACTCGACCGAGCCGAAATGATCGTCAAGACCTACGGCGAAACATCAGGTGCGATAAATGATTCCACAAGTTCGGAGATCGCTCCATGCTCCTAGAGAGCCTTCAGGGGCCATCGGATCTTCGCGCATTTTCGCTTCCACAGCTCCACGTCATGGCGGAGGAAATCAGAACCGTTATTAGTCAAACTGTTCAGCAAAATGGTGGTCATCTCGCATCGAACCTCGGCGTTGTAGAATTGAGCATTGCTCTGCATTATGTCTTCGATTCTCCGCGCGACAAAATGATCTGGGATGTCTCTCACCAGACCTATGCCCACAAACTACTCACCGGTCGCTACGCATCCTTTTCGACCTTGCGCCAGACGGATGGTCTCAGTGGATTTTCCAATCCGGACGAAAGTCCACATGATCTTTTCACAACAGGTCATGCCGGAACGGCACTTTCTTCCGCACTAGGACTCGCCAAAGCGCGTGACCTACGCAAAGAGAACGAGCATGTGATCGCCATTCTCGGCGACGCATCCTTGACCAATGGGCTGACCCTCGAGGCCCTGAGTAACGTAGCTTCTACGACCCATCGCCTCATCATTATCCTCAACGATAATGGTTTTTCCATCGCCCCCAACGTCGGTGCCATTGCCAAAATACTCAGCCGACTCATCCAACATCCGACCTACGCGAGATGCAAACGTCTGTGCAAATATTTCTTGAACCTAATCCCTGGTGGATCGTCCTGTATCCCAGCTCTGAGGTCGATGAAACGCCGCATCAAGAGCCTATTTCTCCCTTCTTCCTTCTTTGAAGAATTCGGACTGCATTACTGGGGACCGGTCGATGGGCATCATCTGTCCGATCTGATTCACTATTTACAGGGATGCCAAAAAGCTTCCAGTCCCATGCTCCTTCACGTCAAGACACAAAAAGGTCATGGGAATGCCGCTGTCGTCCAGCATCCTGAGGCATTTCACGGCGTGGCCGTAAAACACAACACTCCCTCAACATCCGTGTCGAACTACAGCGAATTACTCGGCCGATGCCTCGAGCACATGATGGAAACCGACGAGCGCGTTGTGGCGATAACGGCCGCCATGGCCCACGGAACGGGATTGGATAGAGTCCAAAAAAAATTTCCGTCAAGAGTATGGGACGTCGGCATCGCAGAAGCCCACGCCGTGACATTCGCGGCTGGCATGGCCAAAGGCGGACTCTTTCCCGTATGTGCCATTTACTCCACCTTCATGCAGCGCGCTGTGGATTCCATCTTCCACGACGTATCGCTCCAAAGCTTACCCATGCTCATCTGCATGGATCGCGCTGGATTATCCTGCCAGGATGGCCCGACACATCATGGTCTCTTTGACATCGCGCTCCTGGCATCGGCACCATCCGTCATTTATGTTCAGCCCAAAAATCCACAGGAATGGGTCGATCTATTTTTCTCAGCTCGGCAATGGCAGCGTCCCGTGTTGATGCGCTATCCCAAATCATTTTCCGAACCCTTCCCAACAATTTCAAACGCAGCTTTCATACCCATTGGCACAGCTGAAATTCTACAAGAAGGTCATGACATTTGTCTCTGCGCCATCGGGCCACTGGTGGCCGTAGCGCAACGCCTCGCACCATTATTTCAAGAACAGGGGATTTCGATCACCATCATCAACGTGCGCTTTATCAGCCCACTCGACGAAACATGCCTCGCGGCACTGATCCCGCAACATCATCTCTGCGTTACATTGGAAGAGCACGTCCTAGCGGGTGGATTCGGGAGCCTTATGGCCACCTGGATGGCACATTCGGGCATTAGGACTCCACTATATCCCATCGCCTGGCCACAGCAATGGATCCCTCACACCAGCTGCGATGCGGATCTCCAAAAACGTTTCGGCCTCGATGCAGCGAGTATCTTTAAAAAAATCCTCCAGCGTTGGCATAGCCTCTCATGAAGGAGGCTGCCCGGAGTTTCACTTTGCTAACAAATAACCCTGGTCATCCACTTCTTCCACACCAGCGATTGATTTCCTCTGCCTTATCTTAAGGCCCAGTGATTTTTCACTGTCAATGGTGATTTTCT
>JAITIW010000022.1 GCA_031279255.1 Puniceicoccales bacterium | reverse complement strand
ATTTATGATGCGCCGGTTTTTCAGATTCCGAAACCGACGGAGAAGAATAAGGTCATTCGCGATGCTGTTCGGCATGCGATTGCATCAGGAGTTAAGATGTGGCAGCTCAACATGCGTATTGATCCGCGGGGAGTGAGTTTGATCGAATATTTCGACATCACGTATCTGTTTACGGCTACCATAAGCTCGTGGTAGTTACGGGTCCTGGCTTGATGGGAATTTGCTTGAGTATTGTCGTCACAATGGCCCGTGGAGTGGAGCCGCCAGGCGGCGGCTCCACTCCACAGAGCCGCTTCCATTCCTACGGAGCGGAAGCGGCTTCTTTGCAGAGCAAAGGGGCCATTGTGCTTGGGGTAAATGTGCCTTAGTGACCGGTTAACCTTGCGATATTACCCATTTCTTGGACGGTTCGAGTAGCCATCGCTTTCGATGTGCTTATAGGCATGGTATATCTCTGTCGCCATTTTGTCCCACAGCCCAATACTAGCTCTAGAGATGGGCCTGATGGCAGATCTTTTCCCTATGGGTCGCATTCACATGGATATGGATCTGCGTTCTGGAGAGTTTTTTCCGATAATACTCTCTGGGTACTTTAGGGGACACCTCTTAAAACATCTTGCGACCCGAAGCTCTGGTCCAAGAATTGGCTGCCCGACTAGGATTCGAACCTAGACAAATGGATCCAGAATCCATGGTGCTACCGTTACACCATCGGGCAAGTAATGGACAGAGCATGAAGAAACTCGTGTGGTTTCATTTCTCAAGATAATAATGCAATGTAAGTATTGGGAAGAATTTTGGGCCAGTGGTGAGGATTTTTTTTGGACTTGTCGCTGGAAGTTTGTGAAAATTTACCGCCTTTGCGGTAAGGGAAAAATGCAAAGCGGGAGCTTTCATTTTTCTTACCGCGGCCCGCGTAGCGGGCAAGAGCCCGAAGGGCTCAAAGGCGGGGCGGGCGCAAAGCTGCCACTTCGGACAGAGACGGTGGTCAGTGGCGATGGCCTAGCGTCTCAGATTCCGCAGCAGAATCAGAAGCATTTTGAAAATCACTACCTGAAAGATAGTTATCGCAATCGTGATCTTAGCGAAACCCACCGCGGCCAAATTTCGATGAGGTCCAAGATGTCGAGAAGACCCTAAGCAAAAGATGATGGAAAGAATTCAAAAATATTTAAAATTTCCACATCTGAACTGGTATCACAGCCAGCCCAGTTCCATTTTTCCCGCTTCGGTGATCATATCCTTATGCCACGGTGGATCCCAAACCAATTCCACTACGGCCTCCGAAACAGAAGGATGCTGCTCGACACATCTCTTTACTTCTGCCAGTAGATAATCCCCCATAGGGCATGCGGGTGAAGTGAGTGTCATCTGCACAAGGACGCGGAAAGTGGAATTATTTTCGTCACTTTCCAACGAATGAGGCTCCACGTCGATGCTGTAGATGAGCCCAAGGTCGACGACATTGACGTGAACATCCGGGTCGAAGACCGTCTTGAGCTGCTCCCAGAACCAGTCGAGATCGATAGATGGTGTAGAATTTTCCGATGTAGACTGAATTTCAGTCACGATTTCGTTGTTTTCCATTCGGGTGACTTGAAGATAGGCGGAAAGAAATTCAATACTTCTTCCGCGTGAAGTCTATGTTCTTCTCGGGGTTCAAGCCGGCGTATGAGAACTTTTTCTCCATCGTAGAGAACGATCCATGTCGTTTCCTGTGGCTTGATCAGCTTCAGCTGTTTCGAGATGGGTCTTATCGGCGAAATGCTATACGTGACGGCATATCCCCGTTGGCGCAATTGTGATGCGTCTTTTATGGCCAAACATTCTGTTGCAGGAGAGTCAAAACATAGGATAATGTCGACACAGGAGCTGATTTGTGGCCGAAGAGCTTTTTTCTCTAATAGCATTTGCAGTGTCACGTCGCCGATGGCTAAACCAACCGCCGGAGTATCGGGATAGCCGAATTTCTGGAAAAGATTATCGTAGCGCCCTCCGCCGGCGATGGCCCTCATATCGCCCTGTCGCTCGAAGAACTCGAAGACAAATCCTGTATAATAAGCGAGCCCTCGGACGATGCGAAGATCGAGGGTAACGACATCACCATAGCCCATGTGATGTAATCGAGAAAGAAGGCAGGCCATATCCTGGAGACGTTGTTCCAGAGCCGAAACAGATCCAGCCAATGGACGCTGTGATGAGCTAAATTCCCAAAGTGCATCGATACGCTTCAGCGATCGGAAATGTTCGATGTTTTCCAGCACAGATTCCCATGAAATATCGGCTGATAAGGATCGTAATGGAGATAAAAATTGTTCGGGTCTTTCGCGGTCGAATTTGTCGATGATGGCCAAGGTCGGCTGTAATAGGGAAGTGGGAATGCCCTGTGTTTCCAAAAACAATGCCCAGAGTTTTCGATCACTGAGGCGTACGTGGAAATCTTCAGCCGTCAGGCCGAGTGTCGTCAAAATATGAATCCCTAGAGCGATAACTTCCGCATCGGCTGCAATGGAGATCTCGCTTAAAATGTCGGCATTGAATTGATAAAATGACCGTAATCTTCCCTTTTGCGGGCGTTCGTAACGAAATTGTTCGGCGATGGAAAACCACTTGATGGGTTTCGGAAGGGAATGGATTTTGGCCCCAACCATCCGGACGAGCGAAGGAGTCATCTCGGGACGCAGTGCAACTGCACGGCCTCCTTTATCGGTGAAGCTGAAGAGCTGGTCTACGATTTCATCGCCAGATTTTTCTGTAAAAAGCTCCAGAGGCTCCAAAATAGGAGCGTCATATTCTTCAAAGCCGAAATGTTGGGCACAATTTCTCATCGTCTCGAATAAGGTATGACGCAATGCGCATTCTTCTGGATAAAAATCACGAAATCCTGGTAAATTTTGGATCATATGGCTGATCTTTCCAAGAAAGAATGAGGGAGATCGATGGCAATGTATTTGTGATGCTTGCCGTTAGATAAGGGGAGTTCTCTTTTCAAAAATTGTTTCCTGGGTGGAGATGCAACATTTGATGGTTTTTTGGAAAAAAGAGAAGTGCTATGATCGTGCGGTCATTCGTTTTCATTCGCCGGCTTTGGGTCCCGAAGGGACCGCCCGCGTAGCGGGCATCAGGGGAGGAAGGAAAAAATTTCTCCTTCCTCCCCTGCAAAGCCGGCCCAAAGGACATGGCCGGAGAGTATTTTTCGTTCATCTCGGCAAAACAGAAAGTATTTACTTTAACACTCGTCAGCTTCTTCGTCTTCCATCGTCGAAGCCGGTACGTAGAGTAAGCGCCCGCACTGCTCGCAATAATCCTGAACTTCGGGGTTTTGCCGAAAGAAATCATCCTGTTCCGGTGAAAGCCGGATATGACAGCCCTGGCAGCGATGATCAGCTACGGAAGTAAGCCATGGGAAATGAATATTTTTCGACTTCACATGATCGTATCGCTGAAGAAGTTCCCGATCGACGATATTTTCCCGAAAAGTTTTGATTTTTTCCTGGAGGGAGAGGATGTTTTGTTCACATTCCGCAAAAACCTTTTGTTGTTCGGCGATTTCCTCCTGCAGTTTTCTTTTCTTGTCCTCGGTTTCTTTCGCTAATCCAGCGAATGCTTTTTGTTTATCCTCTTGAATTTCGAGGTGCTGCAGAATGTTCTCTTCACAGCTGGCGATCTGTTCACGAATATGAGTGATTTTAGCGCCTAGTGCCTGGAATGCCTCTGCTTTTTTAGAGCTCGCCTGTTGCCCTAAACATTGACGCAGATTTTCTTCCAACCTAAACAGTTCCTGTTCCGATGTCCTGATGTATTGCTGCTCGCACAGCAGATCATGGTGCACCTGATCGAGATGTTCTGTGAGGTCCTGTAGGGATTTTTGAAGGCACAGCAGACGTGCTGCATATTCCTTCAGATCGATCGTTGCGAGTCGTTGTTCATACTGCTGGAGCGTCAGAAGAAAGTGGATCTTTTCACCCATGGGTACTGACCGTCATGCAGAAAATGAATACAATGATGCCGCTGATGATGGCGATAAATACCGCTGCGCTGGCGATATCCTTCGATTTTTTGGCCAAAATATGCTGCTGTGGCGATACGAGATCGACAATGGTCTCAATGGCGGAGTTAAAGGCTTCTGTGAGTAATACGATTCCCCAAGCGAGTGTTAGTAATGCTTGTAGACTAGACCAGCCGATACGCCACAGCGAGATGCTCCATAGGATAAATCCGATCAGAAGTTCTTCCTGGAAGGAATATTCTCTGAAGAGATAGGATACTCCGCTGAGGGAGTAGTGCAAGGACTGCCAAATAGAATGTCTGGAAAACATAGGACTTTTATAATAGTTAGCCTTTGGGAATTTGTCGAGGATCTCTTGTGAAGACTTTCTAATCGAGCTAATGTCTTGTTTTCGGATTTAAGAACGATTGTAAAGGATTTGGCGATAAGGTTTTTATTGACTTGGTCTTGGATTTTCTGGCTGAGCTGATGTTTTCGACTCACGATGGTGATAGAAATGCAACGCGAAGGCATCGATGAACACATCATCGCAAAGATAACTCAATTATCCCTTGACGAAGTGGGGCCGATATTATCCGAAGCAGAGGATGCGATAGAAGATAAGCGCAGCTAATGAAAAAAGACCCTGACGAAAAAACGTGCTTGACAGATGCGAAAAATATTGGCACAAGGCTTTCCATATGCGAGAAACATCTTTAGAATAGGCATAAGGCAGACTTTTTTAAGAAAAGCATTGCGTAGGTTTCGAAAAAATGTACGATCGCTTCATGGAGAGAATATGAAAAGAGAAGGAAAATTAGAGAAGAAAGGATTTTGGCGGATGGCATTGCTGATAGCAGCGCTATATGGAACCGTTATTCCGGCTGGGGCCGTTATTCTGGATGAGGAGCTGCTGCCGAGGCTTCAAGCGATAAATGCCGCAGCGAATGATACAGACAGGGCACCTCTGTTGCAGACCCTAGTTCATGACCTGGGCGGGCAGCTTAATGAGCCGACTGTGAAGCAGCTGCTGGCTGTGGCCAATGGCAATGGATTGACTGAGGTCA
>JAITIW010000017.1 GCA_031279255.1 Puniceicoccales bacterium | reverse complement strand
AGTTGATTCTGTTGTGTAAAAAATCCGAGCATCAGTGGATTCATGCCGGTTATGGCCTGTACCGTCTGGATCAGAGGAATACTGCCTCCCTCACGAGCCAACAGAAGCGGAGTGCCCATGACACTCTGAGTAGCTGTTTGTAGAGCTCGAAAAGCTTGAGATAAAATAGTGAGGGACGTATTGTTTTGGCTCAATATTTCGCATGGGAATTGGTAAGCTTTCCCGCGAGAATCTGGAAAAACATCGATGTGAGCCCATGGCGGACAGAGTTGCTGTAGACGCGATTGGAGCTGCTGCGCGATGTGTTCCGGAGATTGATTCGGTACAAGCCGGCAGGAAATTTTTGCCCTGGCTTTGGACGGAATGATGGTCTTTACGCCTTGACCATCCCAGCCACCATGAAGGCCATTGATCTCCAATGTCGGAAGAAATTTCTGAGCATAAAGGGCAGAGTGTTCATGTGGCGCAAAGGCCTGAATACCGGTGCTGTGCCGTATGCTTTCTTCGGACAAGGGACAGGATTCCAGGGAAGCCAATTCTTCCAGCGAAGGCTTTTGGACATCGCGATAGAAATCCTCCACGAGAACCTTTCCCTGAGCATCATGTAACGATGCGCATATTTCCGCCAAGACTTGGGCAGCGTTTGGCATAGGGCCACCCATGCCGGAATGCAGGTCCGACGCAGCCGTTGTGACTTCGCATTCTAAAGCCAAAAGACCGCGCAAACCCGTAGTTAGGCTCAGGTGTTCTTCATCGCAGGTCCAGGTATCGGACAGCAGGAAAAGATCGGAACGAATCGCATCGCCGTATTTTTTTAAAAAATTCTCCATGCTCGGACTGCCGATTTCCTCTTCACCTTCGAGGATGATGCGAATATTCCACGGGAATGAGGGATGTTTTTGAAGGACATGGCATAGGGCATGCAGGAGGATCGTATGAGCCCCTTTGTTGTCCGCGACGCCGCGTCCGTAAAGGATATTATTGCGAATGCTTGGGATGAAAGGTGGAGATTGCCACAGTTCCAATGGTTCCGGTGGCTGGACATCATAGTGTCCATAGAGAAGAAGTGAAGGAAGATCTGATGATCTCAAACGCGAGGCGAGGAGAATGGGGTGTTTAGGCGTGGATATTTCCTGAACATCAAAGCCCTCCAGGCGCAAAAATTGCAAAATATAATGACGTGTATCCCGCATGCCCGCTTCGTAACTTGCGTCACAGGAAACGCTCGGAAAGCTCGCATAACACTGAAGAAATGAAAGGACAGAATCGATCTCTGAAGAAGCCATGATCTATCTTGTAGCTTTTTTATTGAAAAGGCAATTGACTTTTAAGGGCCAAGACGTTCATGGATTTATGCTAGGTTATCGAAATGATCCATCGCCGGCGCAGTTCTAAAGTCGTTGCCATCGGTTCTCTTCTTATAGGCGGGAGCTATCCGATACGCGTTCAGTCGATGACAAACACAGCGACAGGGGATGTGGTGTCGACATTGGCCCAGATTCGTCAATTGGCGGATACTGGTTGTGAAATCGTGCGCCTGGCGATCATCTCTCCATCGGAAATAGAGGCGTTAAGGATATTGCGGACATCTTTGAGACGAGATAAGCTCGATATTCCACTCGTGGCGGATGTTCATTTTTCTCCAGCTCTGGCTTCAGCCGTCATTCCCTTTGTGGATAAACTGCGGATTAATCCCGGAAATTTCGTAAAACTTCGGGAAGATAATACTCCCGAGGAATCGGGAAAAAATATTCGAGAAATTTTTGTGCCTCTGTTGAAAATTTTAAAAAAAGAGGGCAAGTCGCTGAGATTGGGAGTTAATCACGGTTCTTTGTCAAAGTATATTTTAAAACAGTACGGCAATACCGTAGAGGGAATGCTAGCCAGTATCGTCGATTATTTGAAAATCGCTCAGGAGGAGCACTTTGAGGCGCTGGTTCTATCCTTTAAGGCGAATCATGTCCCGACCATGGTTCAGTCCTATCGCGAAGCAGATAGGATGCTGGCCAAAAATGAGTTCCCGGCATATCCATTTCACCTGGGTGTCACCGAGGCCGGGAATGCAGCCTATGGGCGTATTAAGGGAGCTGTTGGAATCGGTTCGTTGCTACTCGACGGCTTAGGTGATACGTTGCGGGTATCGTTGACCGAGAATCCCTGTGAAGAGATTTCCGTGGCCTATGACATTCTGCAGGCTACAGGCGCACGGATATCGAGAACCGAATATGTCGCCTGTCCGACTTGTGGTCGGACGCATTTTAATTTAGAAAAAGTTTTTAATGACATAAAGGCCGCAACGCGATCGTTGAAGGGGATTAAAATTGCTGTTATGGGCTGTGGCATCAACGGGCTCGGTGAGATGGCCGATGCCGATTATGCCTGCGTAGGCTCTGGAAAAGGAAAGGTCGATCTCTACGACCATGGTCGGTGCATCGAGCGCGATGTGCCGGAAGATGAAGCGGTGGCGAGGTTTTTGAAGATTTTAGAAAATAGAAAGAGCGGATCCTAAGAGGACGGAGAGTTGATTTTCATCGGGATGGTAAAAAAATGTTTAAAGGAGAGAAAAAAGGTGTAGCCTTTGGAGTTGGATGTAGTTTTTGATACCATCTTCAGGTCAGTGAACAGGACCGCCTTTGAACCCTTCGGGTTCGCCCGCGAAGCGGGCCAGCGGACTGATATGAGCTCAGACTAAAACTCGCCATTCTCGATCTCATTATTCCTAGAAGGTATCGTCAAATGGAAAGGTTAACAAAGGAAAAAAGGAGAAGACGGATGGAATGAGAAAAAGGACACACAGGGGACATGGCCTATCCGATGAACTGTGGAATAAGATGGAAAGATTGCTACCTGGGAGGAAAAGGGAGGCTTGGGCGATACGGCAAAGATGATCGTCTTTTTATAAATGTGGTGTTTTGGATACTGAGGACTGAGGCCCCCTGGAGAGATCTTCCGCAAGACTTTGGAGATTGGAAACACACACACCGCCGATTCAGTCGCTGAAAGGATCGCGGCGTATGGGAAAAACTAGTCGATAATCTGTGTGGCGAGCCAGGCTTGGAGTAGGTGATGGTGGATTCCACACACATCAAAATTCACCAGCATGGCACTGGAGCAAAGGGAAGCGGCCAAGCAATGGCTCGCACAAACGGTGGGCTCCACGCGAAATTACCTGTGGCCATGGATAAGGCTGGTCACCCGCGCTTAGAGTCATGGCAACGGAAGCTACAGAACCGGATCGCAAGCGGGCATCGGACTTGGCAGCATCCCTAGATACCGGCTATGTTCTCGCCGATAAAGCCTATGATTCCGATGAGATCATCTGTTCTCTTTCCTTTCGTGGCATTGTCCCCATCATTCCACCAAAGATCAACAGAAAATCTCAACGCTTCTATGATAAAAATATCTACGAAAAACGTCATGTTATTGAAAATTTCGTTCCTCAAAATGAATGGAATGGCACTCCCTTTCCACTCAATACTTCGAGGATATTCACTCCTTTATCTCGGCATTCTATGTTCGCCCCATCTCTCTCTTTGCTGCCTGATTTTGACGACTCACTCTGGAAGGTAAACTCCTTCGTTTTCATTGGACAAATCCATAGAAAATGAATGGCAAAATTGATCTATAAGTGACCTAAACTCTTCTCCATTCATAGCGGTATTAAGTTTACATCAAAACCATTAAAAGTAAATAAATATTGGTGCTTTGCTCGAAGAGGTCGCTCCCAAAAGCTAAAGTAAGATAGCGAAAAGAGCCAAAGAGGAACTAAAGGAAAAAACAGGTCAGAAATTCATATTCGAAGCGAATTTCCTCCGGAACGCGTCGATGAAAGCCATAGAATAAAGCTCTATTGGTCTGCAATGTGTGATCCTGGTGGGCCCATGAGGGTACCTCAGTGCAGGATTTTCTTTCCCGAAAAGCGACATAAGCTGGATGATTCTTCACCAGTTCGGGCATTTTTTCGAAACATCCTGGTGCTTCTTTCTCTTGGCTGCGTAGCGCCTTATTTCACCTGGGGATGAACCCCAAGAGTAGACTTTTAGGGGCATTATTGTACATCACCAAGTAGTTCCTAGGAGGGAATTGCCAAGTAATCTCTGAGAGGAAATCACTGTTTCCATGAGCCCGCTTAAAGAATCTCGCAGTTGTGCGTATGTCATTGATTCTTTCGTTGATCCGCTGATTGCATATCGCAGTGCTTTGAGTCCTTTGTAGACGGGATTTTCTGTCTTTTCTCTCAAGAGGATGAGCATTAGCTTGATTTCCTGTGTACTAGAGAAGCGATCCGCAATAGATAGTTTCTCTGTAGGTTGATTCGTGGCCTTATGATCGACTTCTGACAGTAACTTTTTAAGTTGCCCCGCAAACTTTCCTGTATCGTACGGCGTCAGTAGCGCGTTGACTTCTTGGTTTGCTCGTTCGACATTTACCAATGTGACCGCAACAGCAACAATTTCTCATTTCGGGGAATTATCACCGGTAAGACTTTCAGCTTCTCTTTTAATTTCTCTTATTGCATTATCAATTTCTGTAAGCCTCTCAATGAGGCTACTTTGGTTTTCTATAGAGGCCATAAGTTCACTATGGACATTTTGGAGACGTTGGAGCCGTTGAGATGGAGGTGGTGTTTGTGATGCTAGGGTTACTATTAATTTATCTAATTTGCATAAATTTTGAGTTAGTATTTCCTTGGTATCGTTTGAATTGGCGATGATTTTCTATATTTTTTTCTTTTCGAGTCATCTGTCGTAAGGGAACATTTGACTGGATAGCAGAAGACTCTGGCAAGTTCGCTTGAGTTATGAAAGCCTGGATATTTCCGAACCCAAGGCGTTGCTTAATGCCAGCCCAAAAATTATCCCACTTTTGCCGAAACGTCAATGGAATCCCGCCAGTCTGACCTGAAACACGTAAATTGGGGTCACTCACATTCCTCTCTTCCCAGGAGATATGTGAAAATTTTCACATATTTCAAGCTTCTTCAGAATCTATCCTGAGTTTTCAAAAGATAAGCTCCCTCCCGGCGAAGCCTGAATTTCTTTTGGCAGCTGGTAAAAACAAGAAACCCAATTGGGTGCAGGGCCCGGATTTGAACCGGGGACCTTCAGGTTATGAGCCTGACGAGCTACCAGACTGCTCCACCCTGCGATATACAACAAGGCGCATTAGA
>JAITIW010000012.1 GCA_031279255.1 Puniceicoccales bacterium | reverse complement strand
ATCAGAGAGGATGGTGTGAGTGAACAGTTGGATGCAGCGCATTGATGAGCTGGGAGAAGAGGCAAAGGCTGAAATTTTAGGAGCTCCGCTGGAAAAGCGTCTCCAAATTTTAGCTAAACAGCTCGATGTCAATCTCGAGGAGGCTGGACGTTGGTTATCGGAAATGTCGCAGCTGGAATTGCGTGAGACATTTGAGTTGTGCGACAAACCTGAAGATTATCTCCCGCTTCCCATCATTCATGAATATCATTGTTTGCCCATCAAGAGTTCCGATTCGGATGTTTCCTTTGATCTTATCTCAGGATGGCCCTTAGAGCCATCGATGTTGTCGTGGATACGCGTTACCTGTGGATTTGTGCCGCGCTGCTTTCTTGGCAATCCGGAAGAAATTTTTCGTGTAATTCGTGAAAAATTCGGCTTAGGGGCTGAAGGCTTTTTTGGGGGAGATGAAGACGTAAAATCTTCAGAAGAGACCATTGAAGAAGACGAAGATGCCGTCATCGTTAAATTCGTGAACGAAGTCGTTCGTCAGGCCCTGCAGGATCGTGCAACGGATATTCATTTTGAGCCGCAAAAGAAATTACTGCAGATCCGCTACCGCATCGACGGAGTTCTGGTGCCGGTAAAATTGCCGCAGAATTTGCATTTCTATCAGGCAGCTATCATATCTCGTCTAAAAATCATGGCGCGCTTGAACATATCCGAAAAACGCCGACCTCAGGACGGGCGCATCACGTTTCAGCTGGGCAATGAATCGGTCGATATTCGTGTATCGACGCTTCCGGCGGCCTACGGAGAGAGTATCAGTTTGCGACTCCTGGACCAGGGAAGTGCTCCTTTGACATTGGAGGATCTCTGCCTAAGCCCTAAGGAATACCAGCGCCTCGAATATGCCATCAAGAAACCGCATGGTATTATCTTGGTGACAGGGCCGACCGGTTCCGGGAAATCAACGACCTTGGGGGCCTGTGTGCGAAAAATTCGCTGCCCCGAGCTTCGCATTATCACCGTCGAAGACCCAATCGAGTACGAGATCGCTGGCATCAACCAGGTGCAGGTGCAATCCGACATCGGCATGACATTTGCCAGTGCTTTGAGATCAATTTTGCGCCAAGATCCCGATGTGATCATGATCGGAGAAATTCGAGATCAGGAAACAGCTGATATTGCGATACGCGCTTCGATTACCGGGCATTTAGTCTTGAGTACGCTGCATACGAATGACGCCGCTGGAGCGGTGACACGTTTGCTCGATATGGGATTAGAGCCATTTCTCTTGGCTTCTTCGCTGGAAGTTGTCATCGCCCAGCGTCTGGTGCGTAAACTATGTCCGCATTGTGCACAAGCGACAAAGTCTTCCCGTGAGGAGATCGAGAAATATCTCAAAATTTTAGGCATCGATCCTTCAGAATCGCAGTATTATGAACAGGTTAAGGAGCCTGTGGGATGCGAATTCTGTCGACAATTAGGATATCGCGGCCGCATCGGTGTTTATGAGATTTTAAAGATGAGTGATGCGATCCATGATACCATTGTTCATAATCAACCGGCGAGCGAAATCCGTCGAAATGCCATAAAGGAAGGTATGTCAACTTTGCAGCAATCGGCTTGGAATCAAGTTAAATTGGGGCGTACTTCCTTGTCCGTCATCATGGAGCTTGCCAATGACGCCGAGGCTTAAGCTATTGAACTTTATTCCGTCAACAGCTATTTTTGCACAGTTTGACGATGATCATTGGTTTTTTTGAGAGAATGGCATTTTTTCGATTCATGCATAAGATGAAAATACTCTATTTTTAGGGGATAGATACTCCAAAAGGCGGCTGATTTTATTTTTTTATCTAAAATGAAATATTTTTTTTGACTAAGCTTTCAGAATAATTTTTCTGCGACCTACGGCGAAAGAAATGCTCCCTTTAAGAGAAATATGTTTTCGGTTTGTTACGGCGGTAACAGCAGTAACAGGTGTCTTGATTAGTGGCTCTCTAGGACAAACTCTAGGGTTAATGTTTGTGTTGTTGTCGCCGATGATATTTCCCGTGAACGCTGTCGTTCGGGTAACACCTAAAATTTCCCAGAAAGGATTCTTGCTTTCTCCATATATAATGTAATTTTCAACTTTTCTCTATACAATGAAATAATTCTATAAATCTTATTATGAACTATCATTCTTCACCGCGTCAGTTACGTCTCCTGTTTTTGATTTTAGTAACGTTATGCCTCTTGGCGTTAATTTTAAGATCTCGTAAGTCATTCGATCGTTCTCCAACGGCATCCTCCAGTGTACTACATGTCGGGAATGGCGTTGAGCCACAATCATTGGATCCTCAGACAGTTGATGGGAAGCCAGAATCAAACATTTTGCTTGCTCTTTTTGAGGGTTTAACAACTCCTGATCCAGAGACAGCGGAACCGCGACCAGGCATTGCTTCCAGTTGGCGTATTTCACCAGATGGTCTTCGGTACACCTTTGATTTACGTGAAGGACTGCGTTGGTCTAACGGAGATCCTTTTGAGGCAAAGGATTTTGTCTATTCTCTAAGGCGCGCATTAGCTCCGAAACTTGGGAATCCATGGGTTTCTTTTTATTTTGCTGTTCGAAATGCTAAAGCTTATTTTGAAAAGAAAATAGATAATTTTCAGGAAGTCGGTATTCGAGCGATAAATGATCTGACTTTGGAGATCATTTTGGAACATCCTGTTTCTTATTTTCTTGAGTTGTTAGCGCATTACAGTTGGGCTCCTGTTCATCAAGATACGATTGAAAAATTTGGAGAAATAGATGAGAGAGATACACGTTGGACAAGGCCAGGGAATATGGTTTGTAATGGGCCTTTCATGTTAAAAAAATGGGAAAATGGGAATCGCATTACCGTCGTAAAGAACCCTTATTATTGGGGCAAAGATGAGGTAGCTCTTGATGAGATCAATTTTTATCCTGTATCGGATACCGCTACAGAAGAAAGGATGTATGCTTCTGACGAGTTGGACATTACATCTAAAACACATGTCAGTAAAATTGCACGTTATCAGGAAAAAGGAGAGTTATCTTTAAATCCTCATATAGGTTGCGCATGGATTGCCATAAATTGTACACGAAAACCTTTTGATGATGTGAGAATCCGGAAGGCTTTAGCATTAGCTATCAATCGGGAAGAAATTGGAAAAGTACGAGGAGTTGGTAAAGGATTGGAATCTTATGGTGTTGTACCTCCAGGAATCTTGCATTATAAACAACAAAAGCCGTTTTTTCATGAAGATGTTCAAGAGGCCAGAAGATTATTAGCAGAGGCAGGATATCCTGAAGGTCGTGGTTTCCCAAAAACTGAGATCATATATTCTCTTTCCGATGAAAATCGTCTCATATTTGAAGCTCTGCAGGCTATGTGGAAACAGAATCTTGGTATCCATTTTGAGTTAGTGGCTCAGGAATGGAAGGTATATATTTCTATCTTAAGTCATCATGATTTTGTCCTTTCTCGCCACTGTTGGGTTGGAGATTATAACGATCCTACCACCATGTTAGATATTTTTCGCAGCGATCATGCCAGTAATTTCCCTGGTTGGTCTTCGGCGAAATATGATTCCCTTTTGCATCAGGCAGAGAGTGTAGTTAATGAGGAAAAAAGGATAAAACTTTTACAAGAAGCGGAACGTGTTTTTGTCGAAGAAATGCCGTCCGTACCTGTTTATTGGACACACTCTGCGCATCTCGTTTCTCCTCGTGTCAAAGGGTGGTATCCAAATACAATGGATATGCACCCCTGGAAATATGTTTCAAAGAAGCCTCGGGTTCGGAAATAAAATTTTTCAAGATAACATTTCTCATTATTCTATCCTCTTTGTTGCCAGCATTTCTCGGAATTTGGTAACAGAGTGGGATGTATTTTGGCATCTAAAAATATCGCTTGGTAGCGAGATTTTAGGGAATTTTTTTAAGGAAATATGAAAAAAATTAACAAATTTTTGAAAAATAAATTGCTTTTAGGAAAAATATCTTTTCTTCTTCCCGTTTCGAAATTATGGGAAGCAGAAATTTATCTCACTTATCGTTGGCATTGTTACTGGTTTTAGTGACAGGTTGTCAACCAAAGAAAAGGTCAACGTTAAATATATTGAATGTTGGATGTGGTGCTGAGCTAGCGTCTTTGGATCCACAAATTGTGGAGGGAAAGATAGAAAGTGATGTTTTATTGGCTTTATTTGAGGGTCTTGTCATGGCAGATCCTAATACTTTGGAAATTCGCCCAGCAATGGCTTCCCATTGGGATATTTCTGATGATGGATTGCGTTATACCTTCAAGTTGAGAGAGGGTTTATGTTGGTCCAATGGCGATCCTCTTACGGCGGAAGATTTTGTATTTTCGCTGAAACGAGGATTATCTCCGAAGCTCGGAAGTCCGTGGACACCGTTTTTCTTTACAGTGCACCATGCAGAAGATTATTTTTCAGGGAAGATAAACGATTTCAAAGAGGTTGGCATTAAAGCACGGGATCCTCTACATCTGGAGATTACGTTAGAGCGCCCCGTTCCTTATTTTCTTGAATTGTTAACACATTCCACTTGGTACCCGGTACATAAGGGTGTCATTGGGAAATTTGGGAAGATAGATGATCGAGATACGCGCTGGATAAGAGCGGAGAATATGGTCTGTAATGGTCCTTTTGTGCTGAAAAATTGGGAAAATGGTCGTTATGTTTCTGTAAAGAAAAATCCCTACTATTGGGATAAAGATTCTGTTGCGCTCGATGAAATCCGGTTTCATCCTGTTGCGGATACCGCAACAGAGGAGAGGATGTATGCTGCCGGCGAGTTGGATATTACCTATCGCACGCATGTGAGTAAGATTGAACGTTATAAAAATACAGGAGAGCTGCGCTTGAGTCCTCATCTCGGTTGTATGTGGATTATAGCCAACTGCCGGAGGGTACCTTTTAATGATGTAAGGGTAAGAAGAGCTTTAGCTCTTGCCATCAATCGAAAAGAGATTGGAAAAGTGCGTGGTTTTGGTGAAGGACTAGAATCTTACGGTATTGTGCCGCCTGGAATGAGCCACTATAGGCAACGGGACCGACTTTTCCAAGAAAATGTTCAAGAAGCTAGAAGATTATTGGCAGAAGCTGGTTATCCCGATGGGAAAGGATTCCCGAAAACAGAGGTACTCTATTGGCTTTCCGATGAAAATCGCCAGATATTTGAGGCTTTACAGGCCATGTGGAAAGAGAATCTTGGTCTCCATTTCGACTTGGTGGGCCAAGAATGGAAAGTCTATCTTTCCCTATTGAGAGAAGGTGATTTTACAATTGCACGGTATCGCTGGTATGGTGACTACAACGATCCGACAGCGATGTTGAATATCTTTATGCGCGATGATCCGTGTAATTATACTCATTGGTATTCCGATGATTACGACACACCTCTCATTCGCGCCCAAAATACACGAGACGATGAGGAAAGAATAAAATTACTACAGGAAGCGGAACGTGTCTTTATACGAGAGATGCCTGGGGCACCTGTTTATTGGGAGGCTTCCTCTCATTTGGTCTCTCATAAAGTCAAAGGATGGTACCCCAATGTCATGGATCATCATCCCTGGAAATATGTCTCGAAATCTCAGGACTGAAGGGAATAGCTAGAGTTTATATTCTGTTTAACACCATAAAACAATGTTATTTATAACATGAACATAAAATGCTCCGAAATTTAAATGCTGCAATTGTGGTCTCGAAATGAATGCTGATCGCAATGTGGTTGTAGACATACTTTGGGCAGGATATGCCGCGAAACCTACGAGGGAGCGCGACATCAGACCGATTCCATGAAACAGGAGCCTTTATGATTCCATAAAATCAGGAATCCTCGGCCGTTAAGATGGGGTGGATGTCAAAAAGAAGATTCATCATTTTGTCGTGCTAAGATAAACTAGGTCTTGCATTTTCTCTTTTTCTCCATAGAATTCAGTACTATCGATGGGGCTGAAGTGGGAGGATGCGTTAGATATCCTGAGGGATGTATTTCCGATGGATGGAGCTTCGCTAGAAGCAGGTGTGCCGGTGGCGGTGGTTCACGGGAGGGTGGATCTTAGCTTCGCGAAGGAGGGCACGGACGGTTTTCTCTTCCTGGGATATATGGAGTTGCCCACGGAAGCTGATACGTGGTTACAAAAAGTATTATGTCTGAATTTTGCCTATATGGCAGAACATGAAGAATCACTTTCATGGGATAAAGAGAAAAATAAATTGTGCGTGGCCTTACGCTTATCGCTTCGCGAAGAAACTGAGGATACATTCTATAAGCACATGGAATCCTTTATAACGCAGCTTGAATTTTGGAGTCGGGTGGTATCTTCCGTACCATTAAGTACTTCAACGAATTTATTTTCTAGTTATTTTTGACACTAAGAGGATGGAGGCATATGGGATATATAAGATTTAATGGGCTTAGGTACTGTATCTTGGCATTATGTTTAGGAGTATTTTCGGTCTTGGCTTCTGGCGTTATGGCCGAAGATCAGGATTCTACTTCCAAAGTGCACAAAATTCCATGGCCTAAGGGCAATTATTATCATTTTTCAAAAAATCAGGATTTGGCAGAATTATTGCATGACTTTTGCAACATGCAGGGGATAAGTATTATTGTTAGTCCGACGATTAAAGAAACGGTCAACGGAAGGTTTAGCAATATTGCGCCGGAGCAATTCTGGAACGATATCGTGAATGCCTATAATCTCATCTGGTTTTTTGATGGTAATGTCCTTTATGTCTACGAAAACAGCCATATTCAAACTCAGGTTTGGTCCATGACCGGCGATGAGATGAATAATCTATGTCGTGTTATCGACGAATTGGGCATAGCCAGTTCGCATCTCTCCATACGTCGTTTGGAACGAGCGGGTATTTTGGTGGTCAGTGGTCCACCGAGACTCATTGCCATTGTGGGCGAATTGTCTCAAAAGATCGTTATCGAACGTATCGATGAAGTAACGGACATAAAAATCTTTCCGCTAAAACATGCTTGGGCCTATGATATGTCGATAGCTTCTAAAGATGGAGATATTACCATTCCAGGGGTTGCGACGATGCTCCAGCAGCTCTTGACTCCGAAACAGCAAGGAGAGGGCGCTCCTGGCGCATCTATTTTCAGACTTAATAATATTGATACCACCAAAGCACAGCCAGTAAAGGATCTCGTTGAAGGCAGAGCTAAGACAGCGGATAAAAAATCACCGGCCAGCGATGCGAATGGCCCAGAAACAAGTGGTGGGCAAAATATCCACGTCGAAGATATATTGATCACTTTTGATGCGCGCTTGAATGCCGTCATCGTCAAAGGAAAGAAGCAGAATATGCCCTTTTTTGAGAGAATTATTCAGGAATTGGATGTCTCCTGTAAGGTCATTCGCATCGACGTCGCCATCGTGGATATCGACCAGAAAGCTGCCATGGAATTTGGGATGGATCTCATTAAAATGGCCAATGGCAAGCAGACGCGGACTTTTTCTCTGTCGCCTAAGGGGGAATTTAAGGATAGCGCTAATCTCAAATCCAATATACGATTGCCACTTAACGGCGTCATAAAGAGGTTCAACGTTGAGAGTTATATACAAGCTTTGGAGGAACATGGAAATGCACAAACTCTGGCAAGACCATCGATATTGACGATCGATAATGTTGGAGCCACCATCGACCGCTCGAATACATTTTATGTCAAAGTAGCTGGTACGAAAACAGAAGGACTGTATGATGTATCGGCCTCTACTAAATTGCGGGTTGTGCCGCATATTGTCCCTGAAGAATTCAATGCGGCTGGTGATGCGAAAATCAAATTATTTGTAGAAGTGGCTGATGGTTCTGTTACTCAAAAAACGGACATTAATGCCGGGACACCGACGACGGATAATAACATGATCAATACGCAGGCTGTTTTATACGAAGGGCAGAGTTTGGTGATCGGTGGTTATTTTCACGAAACTCACAATACGGCGGAAGCCGGTCTTCCGCTTTTTATGGATATTCCGATCTTAGGGAATTTATTTAAGTTTAAAGAGACTAGAAAAGAAGTTCGGGAACGTATTTATGTCATCACACCGAGAATTGTGGATATCGATGGCGATCCGGATGCCGATACGCGTCGATTTTTCCAGAAAGGAAATCTGAATGGCGTTGCGACATTATCGTCCAAGTCATTTGCATTGACGGAGGAAGTAGTAGGGCTAGAAGAACAAGAAAAATCACGGTTTTGGAGCGAAAAGGAATCATCGGCACCGGATGAGCCAAAACCTCCGCGGCGACGAGCCTTTTCGAGACGTTATTAGAAAAGATTTTTTTATGAGAGAAGATTTTTCTACATATTTACTCTGCGCCTTGTTTGAAGTATAGTATCTCAATAGCGCTCCACGAGATGCATCGAAGCTCGGTAGATTTTTTTCGAAACGAAAAAAAGTGTTATAAAAGGAGACAGTTATTTAGAGAGGCAAGTATGAGATATTTGAATATGAAAGATTCATCAACAGAAGAATTTCATCATTTAACAAGCATTAAGTCATCAACATTCCGTCATAGGGATATCCCTCATTACAATGGGGAGCATCTAATGCCGTTTCGAAAGAAGTCTATTGGATGAAGTGACAACTTGGGACAGATATTTGGACGAGTAGGCTCGCTGGCAGAGCGAGCTGGAAATTTTTCAAGACCCTCTAGAGGGAGGGTTTTGAGACTTTTCCGGCATACTGACTCTGTACTTTACTTGAAGTAAGGTTGCTAATCTAATAGCAAGCACTCCATTGGGCAGCTCAGGGTAATGGTGACTTCTCGACATTGGATGGAGCGACAGGTTTTGGCGAATGTTTGGAGGAGTAGACTCGCCGATAAAGCGAGCTGGAAATGGCACCGCAAATGAGGCCGAGAATAGTACCTCCGACGGATGTCGTGATGAACCATCGGAATACTTTTTGTCCCATGGTCCCGACTTTCCCGAAATGATGAGCATAATGACCGGCGTGAATAAAGACTTCTTGAACGATGCTCCACGAGTCCATATCGAAGAGCTGTAGAATAAAGTGTCCTACTTTGTAATCGAGATACCAGAGAAAAGGTACGGTAAAAGGCGTAGAGACGAACTGCAGGGCGACGAGAATCATGATGTTGGCTCGAAAGATAATAGCGGCGATGCAGGCCAAGAAAATTTGACAAGACATAACGGGAAGCATGGTGAGTACCCATCCGGAATAAAGTGCCGGTATGACCTCTGGGGTGCGAAAAGACCACAAATAGGAACGTTTGCGGATACTCGAAGCGAAGTATTTAAGAATAGGGTGTCTGTGGAGAGTGGCTTTCCGAGGTAAATATTTTAGCCATTTCTTGAGGCGGCGGATGCGCCGATGATGCCGTAGCCGTTCGTGTTCTAGCGAAATTTTTTCATCAGGATCCATGAGCTGTCGGCTCCGAAGTCATTGGACAGAACGAAGTTGAATGACTTATAATATGAGGCCATCATTGAGTATCTGTTGTAGTTTTGGTTTTCGTAAAAATGGCTTGGACCTTATGCTGAACCCCTGATAGAATTCCTTTGCCCAAGGATCGTAAGGCCTTTAGGCTGTTATGCGCATGAGAAATCCCTGGAATATCCAGAAAAGAATTGAAGATCGATTGCAGAAGGAGTGAAATCCCGTAAGGTTTAAAATCGGCCAAAATGGTGCTGGTAATTTCCTGCAGCGCAATGACTTGTCTCCATTGGTGGCGATAGAAGAGCTCAAAGGACTGTTCTTGAGGTTTCTCTGACTTGAAATCTTTCCAGCGAAGTGAATCCAAGTGAAGCGTCAGTTGTTCGATGCGCCATCTACGATTTATGGAATTATTGTTTCTTCGGCGCAGAGTATTAGAAACAGTTTCTGGATTATCGTCAGTGAAATCAGGATGAGAATCAGGGCTGGCGGTATTCCCTACAACGCCGCCTAATTTGTCGAAGAATTCGATGAAGTTAATATCACCCTGAGCATTGCGAACAATGGTGAGGTCATCCATGTCTAGATAAATATTGGGAAAGACAAGTTCGCCGCTTTCCCAAAGATTTTTCCATAAGCAACTGGGCTTAATATCAAGATCGAGGACTTCCATACTCAGGGCGTGATCAACCGGATAACGGTGAGCCGGATTGATCAGGAGAACATTGTGGAACTCAAAGTGCCCTCGGAAGAGATTACACTTAGATTCCTCAATATGTACCGAAAAGCCTGTTCTATTTTCGATGTATTTATCGACAAGGACTGGCAGCCAAGTATTGGGAAAGATCAAGAGGACGAGGATGACCACGCAAATTCCCACAAAGATGGCAAATAAAGCTGCAAGACACTTTTTGAATAACCACCACAACAGTTCGATGATCTTTATAAAGGGCCAGAGAATAATATGTGACACAACAGACATAACCGCCCGAATTATAAATTCATACGACAGAAGTCAATCGGACAGAGAGGAATTTGGAGAGATTTTATAAAAAATGAAAATGATGGGAGAAAGTTCCATTTTTTTGGTTCTTACCATATTAGGAGACTGATATCTCGCGGTCAAAATATTTTAGGAGACAAAATAGAGAGATGAGAAGCCGATAGGTGAAAGCCGACCCTGCGGTGTATTTTTGTCTTTGGGCATATGAGACTTTTTTCGAAACGGCATCAGTGACGTCCCCAATTGGGAACGGAGGAAATGAGATTGATTCCCAATCCGGAGCGTTTTGTCTATTTCTATACATATCGGTGATCTTTCAAAATAGCTCTCCCTTCATATCCCTCTACAACACTTATCTTCCGTTTCGCAAGAAGTTTCATACTGTAAGACTCATTTCAGCTATCTGGCTTTCGCCGCTTTTCGAGTCCTCTGATGACACTTTTTATTAACATCTCCATCATCGGATCAATAAGCCCCCCACCGCCTTTGAGCCCTTCGGGCTCTGGCCCGCTTCGCGGGTTGCGATTAAGGAGAAAATGCAAAGCTGAGAGCTTGCATTTTTCTCCGTTCGCAAAGGCGGGGATGGGAAGAAAAAAGAAAATGAGAGAGCTGACTCATGGAACAACAGACTCCTTTCGAAACGATGATAAGTAACATAAAGAGATACTTATTTTGAGAGCTAAGTACGAGACATTTGAGATTAAAAGATTTATCAAGAGAAGAATTTCGTTGTTTAACAGACGTCAAATCGGCAACGTTTCGTCATATGAATATCCTTCATTTGCGATGGGGAGCATCTTAATGTCTTTTCGAAAGAAGTCTCATATTTATGGTTAGAAAATAGATGCCAGATCGGGTCGGTCGATTAATTTTTGCCAATGGTGCGGGCAGTCGGAATCGAACCGACGACACTAGCTTGGAAGGCTAAGGTTTTACCTCTAAACTATGCCCGCTAAAGCGTTCATCAGAAAGAATTTTTCGTCTAGTGGGTCAAGCATCTTTCCGTAGGTGCTGATCTTTATATAAAAAATATGACATTTTGAGTTGGCCAAACTGAAAATTGCTACTTAGGTCTTATTTAGATCCAAAGACGAAAATATCCATGGAATTAAATCAGTCTTCTGACCTCGTTCGCGAAACCTATGATGCTTCTAAGATTCAAAAACTAGAAGGGCTGGAAGGTGTTCGGAAACGTCCCGATATGTATATCGGAGATACCCATGAGCGCGGGCTCCATCACTGCGTCTTTGAGATTGTCGACAATGCGATCGACGAAGCTTTAGCAGGTTATTGCCATCAGATCAATGTCACATTGCACACCGATGGCTCTTGTTCTGTCGAGGATGATGGTCGTGGTATCCCGGTCGATATACATCCGGTCTATAAAATTCCGGCTCTTGAGCTCGTCATGACCAGTCTCCATGCCGGTGGAAAGTTCGGCAAAGGGGCTTATCAGGTCTCGGGAGGCTTACACGGTGTCGGTGCTAAGTGCGTCAATGCTCTGTCGGAATTTTTTGAGGCAGAAGTACGACGCGATGGACACATCTATCACATGTCATTTGCCCGTGGAAGGACGGCGCAGAAGATGACTGTTGTAGGCGATACGCAAAAAACGGGAACAAAGATCACGTTTTTGCCAGATCCGGAAATTTTTCAAGAGAACCGCGAATTTCGGTACGACATCTTGGCCAAACGTCTACGAGAATTGGCATTTCTCAATCCGGGTGTTTCCATTTATATTGCCGATGAACGCTGCCATAAAAACGAGCATTTTCGCTTCGACCGCGGGATTTCGGAGTATGTAGAATTTCTGAACCGTGGGAAGACGGTTTTATATGAGACCCCTCTGCATTTTACGGGGAAATCGGCATTGGGCAATGGCACTCAGGAAGTGATTGTGGACATCGCGATGCAGTATAACGATTCCTACAATGAACAGATCTATGCCTACGCCAATTCCATCTTCAACATCGAAGGTGGGACGCACCTTTCTGGCTTCCGGACAGCTCTGACGCGCGTGATTAATGCTTACGCAAAAACCAATAACTTGCTCAAGGAAAAGGATCCGGTGATTTCGGGAGAGGATGTTCGGGAAGGCCTGACGGCGGTCATCTCCATCAAACATCCGGAACCGCGGTTCGAGGGCCAGACAAAGACGAAATTTTCTAACGGAGAAGTTGACGGCATTGTTCAAAAGATTGTCGGAGATCATTTGAAATACGCTCTGGAAACAAATCCTTCATTGGCGCGACGGCTTGTGGAAAAATGCCTCAATGCGGCTCGTGCCCGTGAAGCGGCGCGCAAGGCGCGTGAAACCGTCCGCAAGAGCGCGATGACTTCCGGAGGCCTTCCGGGGAAACTAGCCGATTGCTCGGAACGCGATCCGGCACTGTGCGAATTATTTATCGTCGAGGGAGATTCGGCTGGTGGTTCGGCGAAGCAAGGACGAAATCGGCAATACCAAGCCATTCTTCCGCTCCGAGGCAAGGTGATCAATGTCGAAAAGGCACGGCTGGACAAGGTGCTCAATAGTGATGCCATCTGTATGATCATCACGGCCTGTGGAACCGGTATCGGGAACTCCGAAGATGCCGGTGGATTTGATCTCCAAAAATGCCGCTACCACAAGATCATCATCATGAGCGACGCCGATGTGGATGGTTCCCACATCCAAACCTTGCTGTTGACCTTTTTCTTCCGTCAGATGCGTGAGCTCATTGAAAGCGGTTATATCTACATCGCGCAGCCGCCGCTCTATAAAATCAAACGGCGCAAAAAAGAACGTTATGTGGACAATGACAGTGAGATGAACCGAATTCTTCTCGAATTTGGTCTGGAAGATGTCGCATTAATACGCACTTTGGATGCCTATCGCTTCGATCCAGAGACGGTTCAAAAAATAGTCGAGGCGTTGGTTCGTCTGGAGACTTTAGGTCAAGGGATTGTCCGTTGCGGATGTAATTTTTCCGAATATTTAGATCAGCATCATCCGGAGACGTATGAACTACCTCAGTATATCGCCCGTATACGAACAGGAAATGAGGAATGTTTTAAATTTTTATCCTATGACGAAGAACGTTCGCGTTTCTGCGTCGACTACGGCATCATCGACGATACTTTTGGCGGTATCAGCTCTCGAGAAATTTCTCTAGAAGGTCAGTTGGTACGACAGCGTATTTCCATCCACGAGGTCTTCGAAGCGCGATCCTTGACGAAAATCGTACAAGAGTTAGCCCATATGGGTCTCGATGTGTCGACTTTTTCAGCAACGTTGGGGCCGAAGTACTTCTTAGTCTCCAAGCAAGGTGACGCTCCGGAAGAACGCATTGAGATACATTCAGGTCTCGAGTTGGTGACAAAAATTCGTGAATTAGGCCGTCACGGGATGACCATTCAGCGCTATAAAGGATTGGGTGAGATGAATCCCGGTCAATTATTTGAGACGACAATGGATCCCAATACCCGACGGCTGTTAAAAGTATCCATCGAAGATGCGGCGGCCGCTGAAGCGACATTTTCGATGTTAATGGGGGAAGATGTTCCCATCCGAAGAGCTTTCATTGAGGACAATGCTCTGAATGTTTCACGCCTCGATGTATGATATCTCCTAGTGAAAGTCCTATCATGATGACGAAAAATGATAAAATAATACCGACCAATATCACAGAGGTCATGGAGCGCGCCTATATTGATTACTCCATGTCGGTCATTATCAGTCGCGCTCTTCCGGATGCTAGAGATGGATTAAAACCTGTGCAGCGACGTATTCTTTATGCCATGCTGCGTGAAGGCCTCTTGAGCCAGCGCCCATTTGATAAATGCGCCGGCGTGGTGGGAGAAGTTTTGAAAAACTATCACCCTCATGGAGATGCTTCGGTTTATGATACGCTCGTGCGATTGGGCCAATCGTGGGTCATGCGCTATCCCTTGATCTTGCCTCAGGGGAATTTCGGATCCATTGATGGCGATCCACCAGCGGCCTATCGTTATACGGAGTGTAAATTGGCGAAACTTTCGGAAGAATTGCTACAGGATATCGATGAGGATACGGTCGATTTTCAGCCGAATTATAAGGAGAGTACTGTAGAACCTACCGTCTTGCCATCGGCATTGCCTCATTTACTCATGAATGGATCGACGGGCATCGCCGTCGGTATGACGACTAATATTCCGCCCCATAATCTCGGGGAACTGATCGATGCGATTCATGCGATGATCGATAATCCCGATATATCGTTAGATCAGGTAGCCGAAATGATTCAGGGGCCTGATTTCCCGACCTGCGGCGTCGTGATGGGACGCGATGCTATCTTGAAATATCTCAAAACAGGGCGTGGTATTATCAAGGTGCGGGGTATTGTCGAGACGGAGACATTGCCCCATGATCGCGGACAATTGGTGATCAAGGAAATTCCGTACAATGTGAACCGCGCGATGCTTGTGACGAGAATTGCGGAGTTGGTCAATGAGAAAATACTGACGGAAGTGAGCGATGTGCGCGATGAATCCGATGAGAATACGCGCATTGTGATCGAATTGAAGCGAGGCGAATCCGATCGTGTGGTAATTAATAAGCTCTTCCAGTTGACGGCATTGGAGAGCTCTTTCGGCGTGATCCTGTTGGCTCTGGACCAAAATCGTCCTAAGCAGATGAATATCAAGGAGATGCTGGAATGCTATATCGAGCACCGCCGAGAAGTGGTTTACCGCCGTACGGCTTTTCGTCTGCGCAAAGCTGAACTACGGGCCCACATTTTGGAAGGCTATCGCATCGCTCTGGATCATTTGGACGACGTCGTTCGCATCATCCGTGCATCGAAAAATCGCGAAGAGGCAAAAATACAGCTGATGGCGTCATATCCTTTCAGTGAACGTCAAACGGATGCGATTTTAGAGCTGCGGCTGTATCAGTTGACGAGCATGGAGCGCGAGAAAATTGATGCGGAGTACCAGGAATTGTCCCTTACCATCGATGCTTATCGCGTCATTTTAGGCAGTGAGACGAAGTTATTGGCCGTTGTGAAAGAAGAGCTATCGGCGATGCGTAAGGCTTATGCCACGCCGCGTAAGACGCAAATCGTCCCGGCCGAAGGAGAATTTCGCATCGAAGATGTCATCGCCAACGAAGGTTGTATCATAACCGTGACCCACCAGGGTTTTATGAAACGCACTCCGGTCAGTGCTTATCGCTCTCAGAAGCGCGGAGGAAAGGGAGTCATTGGAACCGGCCAGCATGAGGAGGATTTTGTCGAACATCTTTTTTCTGCCAGAACACATGATGCCCTCATGTTCATCATGAACAATGGACGGATTTATATCGAAAAAGTTTATGAGATACCAGAAGGTTCGAGAACTTCTAAAGGTCGTTCCATTCAGAATGTTCTGTCGTTGCAAGCTGGAGAGCGTGTTGCGGCGATGATGTGCTTTCAAGAATTTTCTCCGGAACAGTACCTGGTCCTCTGCACAAAGCGTGGTGTGGTGAAAAAGACAGCCCTTGCGGAGTATACCCATTGCCGGTCAGGAGGGATTATCGGTATTCGGGTGGATGAGGACGATGAGGTAATCGGTGCTCAATTGACCAACGGTTCTCATGAACTCATATTGATTACGCAGCGCGGTATGTCGATCCGCTTTTCAGAAGATGATTTACGAGATCAGGGACGTTCGACGCGCGGAGTGAGAGGCATTAGGCTGAAGGAATCCGATTCCGTAAAGGCCATGACAATCGTCGATGATCGGGATACTTTCCTCATCGCCACGACGAATGGACTTGGAAAGCGCAGTCGTTTCGATACCTATCGCAAACAACACCGCGGAGGTTCTGGATTGATCGCAGTCAAAATGGCCAAGAATGTCGATGTAGCGGCAGCGCTGAGTATTAAAGATCATGATGAAGTGATGATCTTTACGTCTTCGGGTCAAGCTGTTCGTTCTCCGGTAAAAGGAATTCGCGTCATCGGCCGTACGACACAGGGAGTGCGCCTCGTGAACCTCGCCAAAGGAGATGAGCTGATCGGCGTCAGTCGTGTCGAGGAAATCGAGGACGAGGAAGAAGTCCAAGATTAATGGAATTTTTCGGCTTTGTGGTGAAGGGATGACACTCTTCTGTGAGTGATATTTTTATGCATTGATTTTGACTCCTTCCAATGTGTTTTCTTTCAGTGACATTTCTTATATCAATTTCGGTGTTTCTCCCAGAGTATATTTTACGCCAGTTTCGACGTTTTCTAGTGTACTAAACTGATCAGAGTCAGTCACGTTGAAGAAATCGAAGACGAAGGAAGAAGTTCAAGATTAATGGAATTTTTCGGCTTTGTGGCGAAGGGATGGCACTTTTTTCAGGACGATATTTGATCGATTTCAGTGATATTTTTACATCAATTCCGGTACTTTTCTCGGTATATTTTACACCAATCTCGATGTTTTTCCTATCGCCCCGCCTTGGAGCCCTTCGGGCTCGCCCGCGTAGCGGGCAAACGGGCTGAAGAAAATGTAAAGCTGAAGAGCTTTCATTTTCTCCAGCCCGTCAAGGCGGGGCAGGTAGGGTGTAACTTTTCATAAATGCGGTGGTGATATTGAGATTTTCTTCAGTTGCTAAAGTGGGATAAGGGTGTGACGCCTTTATAAGCTTGGTGGTATTTTATGAACTTGGTAATCTTGAAAAATGCCACCGTAAACCCAGAAAGCGTCCCGAGAAGACTATGGGAAATGAATGTCTTGAGTTGATTCTTTCTTGCTTATGGACCAAATTTCCGTCCATTTCTGAGTGAGCCTGAGAAGTATGGGGCGGCTAGCTCAGTTGGTTAGAGCGGCGGATTTACATTCCGTAAGTCGTAGGTTCGAGTCCTATGCCGCCCACCAGTTCATTTAAAAATTTTAAAATCCGTCACAGTGAACTTAGGAGCGCACATTATCATACTCGCCCACCACTCTCACGATAACTCGAATTGTAAATTTTTCTGCTGCACGCAGAGTAATTTAAGATAAACTTTTTGTGTCGCCCCAAAAATTCTCGACTAAGAGAGCTTCAGCTATCCTGTAATCTATAAAACAGAATCATTCTGTCTCTGATTTTTTCTCCGTAATGTCGATCTGATGCCCATTTGCCCGCGAGGTCGTAGATCGTCCTGGCAGAACCTCTTTTAACAAACCGGAAGCGAGGATCAATGCAAGGATTTTTGAGCATTTCTTTGGAAGCGTAGGCTTTGAGATGCTGCACATGGGCTCGCACACCATCGCGTAAGGTACGGAATTTCGTTCCTCTGGCTCCGTCATCGGTCGCACCCAGACCAGCAAAATTATTCTGCGCCGCATGAACTTGGCCACCATATTGGAGATAATTTGTCTCGAGGCACATCTGGGTGAACGCGATGTCATGATTAATATTTTCCGCACGGCACTCTTCGATGTAAGCCAGAACCATTTCATCAATTTTCATGTCGCTGAGCTTGGGATTATGTTTTTTTAAAACTTTTTTTAGGGTTTCAGCACGGAGACGGCCAGAGCCCATGATAACAGCGCTGACCCTTCTCTTGGTATTTAAGGGTTCTTCTTTTTTCAAATGAGCGCCACTGGAACTACTCTTTCCGGTGTGATGGCATTCCTGAGTCATGATGGCCGTACAGCCGGAAAGTAAACTAAAGCCGATGCACAGCTTGAGTATCCAATATCGAGGTTTCATTTGGCGATAATTCTTTTCAATATCTCACCTGTAACATCAGAGATCGACAGGAAACTTAGATCACCATTCGGAGCTTGTAGATAAAAGTTTGAGGAATGATCGGATGGATATGGCCCGAATCGTTCTCCCGAAGTAGGGCCGTAGAGCCCGATGACAGGTGTTCGCATACTGGCAGCGATGTGTACCGGGCCGCTATCATTGGCCACAATGCAGCGTGCCGACTGGATGATCGATAGGAGTTGTTCCAAAGAAGTCTGTCCTCGTAAATCCTCCAGCTGCGGATGAACTTCAGGAATGAAATCCTTCCGATTGCCGAGAATTTTCAATTTCCAGTCCGAAGGAAAGCCCTCGCTGTGGAAAAGTTGGCCGGCAAGCACTGGGAAATAGGGCCATTCCTTGCCTTTACCTCGGGTCTCCGGAAAAATGGCGATGTAAGGTGAACTAGACTCATGAACAGAGGGCGTTAGTGGCCACTCAATGTCGCCATCAACGCGAGCTTCTAGTCCCAATGTCGGTAGAAAATGAGCCAGAATCGTAACGGCATGTTCTTTTTCGGCTTGAGATGGCGCAAAACCGACGCGTTCGTCATAGGCCAAAAATGCGCCTTCCCGAGAATCCTTTCGGCCAATCTTCCGTTTTGCATGTGCGAAATATGTGATGATACCGCTCCGGGCAAGACCTTGCATGTCCCAGAGGATGTCGTAAGATGTTTTTCGGATTTCTCGAATCAATTGGAAAAAAGATCGCAATCCGGCACCTCGATGAAATTCATAGAATTTATCAACTAACCCCGAATGGGAAATGATGGGAGCTAGGTCGCTGCGGATCACCCAGTCAACAATCACATCAGCCCGAGATCGGCGTAATGTTTGAATGGCCGTCAGAGCGTGGATGACATCTCCCAGCGACGACGGCTTGATGACCAGAAGCCGTTGTGTCATGGCATCTATCGGCGATTATTTAATTTAGATAATAGGCGCAGGATCTCGATGTAGAGCCAGACTAAAGTCACCATGAGGCCAAAAGCAGCGTACCATTCCAGTTCTTTAGGAGAACCACGACGGGATTGGCGAGCGATGAAGTCAAAATCAAGGACAAGATTCAGGGCCGCTATGGCGACGACGAATAGGCTGAAAGCGATACTGAAACCGCTAGAGCTGTGGAGAAAACTGAAACCTTGGCCTCCGAAGAGGTGAAAAACTAGATTGGCCAGATAGACAAGCGCAATGCCCACGGTGGCGGCAAAAATACCCATCGTTAACTTCTCAGTAACTCGGATGAATTGTGTTTTGTAGGCGAAGAGCATGGCCGCAAAAACACCGAGAGTGAGTGCAATGGCCTGGCCTACGATACCGGGATAGGTCTTTTCAAATACCATGGAAATACTTCCCAGTACCAGGCCCTCGAAGATGGAATACAGAGGGGCCGTGACCTTTGCCCAAAGAGGTTTGAATACCGTCACGAGTGCCGTGACAAAAGCAGCTATCATGAAGAGCATCGTTTTCCCCATGAGATCTTCGGCGGAAGCGTAAGAAGTTTTCCAGGCAAATAGGGCCGAAAAAGCCAAAAGTCCGAGACAAATGGCGGTCTTGTTGACGCATCCTGGGATGCTCATGAGTTCTGTAGAGGCTTGTTCCGCCTCAAAAGCGCGTTCCTGAAGAACGGGATTAGATGTCTGATCGTAATTCATAAAATGTTCACTTAAACTAGTCTTAGTTTAGATAAGTAGAAGTCTCT
>JAITIW010000047.1 GCA_031279255.1 Puniceicoccales bacterium | reverse complement strand
ATTTTAAATCCTAAAATTGATAGAGTCACAAAACGATTTACAGAGTCTACATCTTATGGCGCATCCGATCTAGGCCTCTGCGCCTGTCTAGCCATGGACCGTAATACGTTATCGATGATGGGGAGTTCGAAATCACGGCCAATGGCGAAATGCCCACTTATTGGATCAGCGATTGTAAAAGCGTTAAGGCCATTACGAAACGGATAAAAACGTATATTTTTCAATGTCCTACGAGATAAAATCCCTAGCATATCAGAATCCTGTTCAATCTGCTGTAGAAACGGAAGAAAGTGTACTTTGTACTGTGGATCAAACACATTTTGACTATAAAAAATACATCTATGGTTATTGACAATTTGTGGATGAATAATCATGCGTTTTCCAAATTCAGGTGTTATGGAATCTAGAGAACAACCAGAGCAACGCAATATGTGCTCGACATTCCTTTTATTATATTTCGGGCAATCAACCTGGGGATTAAAAGCGGCGATATTAACTTCCTGGAAATATTCGGCCATTTTGAGTGCCATAAATCCACCTGCTGAAGATCCCACGCAAAGTACCTGTGGTTGCGAAATATTTTGCATGGCCAAGATGGCAGAAATGATTCTCTCAACCTTATGTTGAAAATTGTCGGATATGGTTCCTAAACACCAACCACCCGTTACAGGTCCTTCCGCATCACAAAACATCGCCGATGAAGGATCCGTTATGACTCCTCCGGATAGATTGAGAGAACGGAAGTAAGTCATGCGGCCAAAAGAGTATTTTTTTCTATCAAAAGATTGAAAAAAGAACACGCGATAGGGCAAGGAATTCTCCTTCTGATGCCAGAAGACGGGGAAGGTTATGCCATCTACTTGGATATCCAGAATATATTCCCCCGGAGGAAAATCAAAAACACTATCGTCGGAGATATTTTTCAACATATTTCCTTCGAGTTTAATGTCCACATGCGAGATTTCAGCTGTGCGTTTTCCGTCAAGTGATACTGATAAGATAAAGCTCGGTACAGGGGACTCAAGTTCCTCAACAATAGCTTCCTTGAAATCCCAAGTTATCGCTATATCAGATGTTGCATCAGTGTCGTTTGGTAATACTTGATGAATTATAATGCAGACCTGTGCCGGCTGCGATAGTTCCCAAATAGGCGGAGTGATATAAGCTAGAGAGACGAACATCACGAGTTGTTCAGGTAATATGAGAGAACTCTCCACAGCACTTTCCTGAAAGGGCATAGCTCGTTTCAAAACAAAACCGTTGGGAGGCTTCTTTAAATGAATGATGGAATCATAATCGTAATCCTGGAGGAAATGAATATCATCGTTGCAGATCTTTACAGCAATGGGTTGTCGATAGGCATAATTTAAATCTTCTGTAACGGGCAGACTCCAATAATATTTTCCGTCATCTTCCGCTGCGAGAGAAATTTCTTCAAGAAAATAATGACACTTCTCTTCGGGAACTCCTAGCCGTGCGGGTAAAGAAAGCACTTCGCCAGGTAGGCAATCTTTTTGGAAAACTTCTTCTCCATTAAGTCTGAAGAAATGAGATTCCTGCGCGTAGCTAATCGCGCTGAGAAAAAACAAAATATGACCGACAAGGGATAATCTTGAAGCAAAATGATATTTCATATAGAATATGGATGAGGTTCGTATCCTATTGGTGAATCAAATGCAAGCTTTTTTGGAATTTAAATCAAAAGACATTCACGAGGCCGCCGCTGATAAGATTAGTGGAATAAGCCTATGGGGAAATCTAGAGAAACAAACATTAAATTCTTCATTTTAAGGCTTAGAATTTTATGAAGCATTTCAATTAGCCTCTTGCGCTTGCTCGGCCATGAATTGCAATACAGAGTCGATGATAGGGAGTTCGAAATCACGGCCAATGGCGAAATGCCCACTTATTGGATCAGCGATTTTAAAAGCGTTAAGGCCATTACGAAACTGATAAAAATGTATATTTTTCAATGTCCTACGAGATAAAATCCCTAGCATATCAGAATCCTGTTCAATCTGCTGTAGAAACGGAAGAAAGTGTCCTCTGTAATGAGGTGTATCTGCTACGCTTTGTGTATAAATGATAATTCTTTTTCTATTAACTACTTTTTCAGGATGAATGATCATACGGTCTCTTAGTTCAGGTGAAAAATAAAGCGGACAAAAATATTTCCGAATTCAGGCGTTAAAATGGTTCTCTTCTCTGGCGGAGAGAGAGGGATTCGAACCCTCGGTACCCTTTCGGGGTACACAGCATTTCCAGTGCTGCACAATCGGCCACTCTGTCATCTCTCCTTTGGAAAAACAATGACCAGCATTAGGTTTGGCTCCATTACGGTCAATCTCAAACTCAGAAGATGTTTCGGAACGCCATTTGGCGGCTGACTCATACCCTACATATCTCAACATTTCAACTCTATGACAGAATTCCAATCGCAAAGGAATATGAGAAATGCATCCAACTATCCAAATACAGAAACGAATGTGCTGGGAATTATTTTACCGCTTCCATCGATCCCGGGAATATTTTAGCATTTATTCACATCCATTGGGATCCGGCGGATTTAGATAGACATAAAATGCACCTAGTGTTCAAATACTTTAAATTAGTGAGCGCGAAAATACTCTTTCACTACACTTATCAATTTCAAGAATAACTCCCTCGAAGACCGTACAATCTTTTCTGACACTCGTCGATATCTGTTAGAATTAGACAAACTCAGGCGAACATAAGCGCGTAAAGCACCTAAGCACTCTGTCTTAATGAGCGTGAAGGGATATTAATTTCACTATTCCTACCAATTTCAGAAATATTCCGACATTTATTTATGTCCATAGCTGGGGTTTAAATCACCGAAAGGAAAGCAACTACAGAGTCGCAGCCGCCTTAGCAATTAAGAAAAAATGAAGGCTCCGAGCCTTCTCATTTTTTTTAATTGCATGCCCGCTTTGCGGGCGAGCCCGAAGGGCTCTAAGGCGGACTGTTGCCGAAGCTTCAGGATATTCGACAGGAGACAGCATCATAATCGCCTGTCATCATCGACAATAGTGTCCGACGATTAAGCTTTTCCATATCCTTAAAAACTTCTAGAAGACGACGAGAAAACTCTGCAAGTCATTTTCTGTAACGCCCCTTCGGATGATTCTCTCCAAAAGGTCAGGAGCGCATTCTGGCAAAGTTCCTGGAAGAAGTGCTACACCGATCTGCACCAGTCTTAGGCATTCTCATAGCGCAGGCGCAACATATTGTTAAACTTCGCGACTTTTTCTTTGCGGCGGCGTTTCTCGCACGGTTTTTCAAAATAACGCTTGGCCCGTATGCCTCGGAGGATATCTTCGCGATCTAATTTTTTCTTCAGACGGCGCAAAGCCTTATCAATCGTTTCACTTTTTCTCAATTTAACTTCGACGGACATTGTCGCTCACCTCCTCTCATAGGAGCCGAGATTTCTTTTCGTTTCCATTTTGTCAAGTATTCTTGGAATAGCGATTATCGCGGATATAAGCATAACGCTCGACATTAAGGCGTCCATTGGCGACGAGATGTTCCAGAATTTTAAAAACCAACTCAAATTCCACCGATTTTCCTCGTTCCCGCAGAAGTTCCTCGACCCTTTCCACCGTCAAATCATTTTCGTCCGATGCAAAAATTTCCTCAAGGGTTTCTTGCACCTGGAGAAGGAAATGTGCCGCTCTCTTCCCGGCCTCTACGCCTGGCTGATGGTAGGCATTGACGTGGATAAATTGGGCATAAAATCCAACCGCTCGTTCATAAAGGGCGATGAGCATGCCGATCGATGCCGCATTGACTTCTCCTAAGGTGATCGTGATCGTATCACAGGATTCCTCTACCAATGCCTCACGAGTAGCCAGCAAAAAACCTTCCAAATAATCTCCCGTCGTGAGAGGAAGGACGGCCTTGCGTTCTTCAGTTTTTCGATCCTTTAAAACTTCTATAAATGTCACGAAAAAGTTCTGCAGGCCATCGCGCAGCTGCTGGATATAGGAATGTTGATCCGTAGAGCCCTTATTGCCATAGACCGTCAAGCCCTGACGGACGACGTTATCGTCAAAATCCGTACGTTTTCCCAAGGATTCCATGATGAGCTGCTGCAGATAAGCCGTCAAAAGCGACAGGCGATCCTTATAGGGAATGACAACCATGGCTTTTTCTCCTTTGCCATTGGTGGCGGCGTACCAGGCAATGGCCAGGCGCATGGCAGGATTTTTCTCATCCACCTTGCGTGTCAAGCTATCCATCGCCCGAGCCCCGGCGAGAAGATTCTTGGTATCGATTCCCAATAATGCCAATGGAAGCAATCCTACAGCGGACATCACACTGGTCCGACCACCAACCCAATCCCACATCGGAAAGACATGTAACCAACCTCCCTTTTTGGCCTCCTGCTCCAGGAGACTTCCTTTGCAGGTGATGGCCACCGCATGGCGAGAAAAAGCAAGGCCTTTTCGCTCATAGGCTCTCATGGTTTCCATCATTCCATTGCGCGGTTCCGGCGTCGTACCGGATTTGGAAATCACGATGACCAATGTCTGGCCCAAAAAATCTTTTAAATCTTCCAACACCTGATCGATGCCATCTGGATCGGTATTATCCAAAAAGTGAAGTTTCATCACGTGTTGTTTGGGAAGGTCTTTCAAGGCATGGGCCACAAACTGCGTTCCGAGTGCTGAGCCGCCGATCCCGATGCAGAGGAGATGCTGGAAAAGTCCACCATCACCGGCTAATTTTCCAGTATGCACATCTCGGACGAAATGATCCATGTCATCATATTCTTTTAAAATATCTTCGCGGATCTGAGCCGTTGGAGCCAAATCGGGATTCCGTAACCAATAATGACCTACCGGTCGATTTTCATCGAGGTTCGCGATCGAACCGGCCTCTAATGCCGCCATCGCTCGATAGGCATTTTCGATCGAAGCTTGCATTTCTCCCTCAAAATGCTCGCGAAAGTGAATCTTAGAAGTATCGATACCGAATCCCAAATTTTCAAACCAAAGGAAATATTCCTGAAAACGCTGCCACCGCTCACTCATATGTCAAAATCCATCATCATGAGTTTAGCACAAAATCCTCCGGTGACAAGCGGATAATCCTCTCATTGGGATGTTCTTTTTTTTGGGAAAACCACAGGTGAAAATGTGGCTTCAAGTATCCATCCAAAAGTTTTTCTGGCCATTCTATGCAGATCACATAAGGACTGACCAAAAAATCTTCCAGATAGAGGTGATCGGTTTCTTCCGGCGAATGGAGGCGGTAGGCATCCAGATGAAACAAATTCACGCTTCCTTTATAATGATGCCAGAGATTAAACGTCGGACTCGTGATGGATGTTTGGATACCATAGGTTTTTGCCATTCCCTGAATAAAGCTCGTCTTGCCGGAACCGAGATCGCCATGGAAATATACAATCTTATCCTTCGATAAAGCAAGTGCAAATTCCGCCGAAAGGCGATGCGTCTCCCCCAAAGAAGAGCATGAAACACCTTTTAGGAGAAGGGATTCCAGCATCCTATGGTTTAGAGAATACCGCATGGATGAGACATCGAAACGTTCTTTTTCGCTGTCTTTGCGACAAAGCGATAAAAGCCTTTATCGCTTCGTCGTGGCCCGCGCAGCGGGCGATTCCTCTGGAATCCAAAGACAGCGAACATACATTGTGCCCATAGCCTTCGAAGTTCACCCACAAAACAATAACAGACATGTATTGAGATTGAAAAGCATATGGACGCCGATACATGGCATGAGATTCTTTTGACGTTCATAGAGATGGATGAGAAAAACACTCATGCCGAACAACGGCACAAAGGAGAGCCAATGGGAATGCACTAATGCAAATATACCTGATGTTACCCAACATGATTTCCGAGCGCTCCACTTACTCTTTAAAAATCGATAGAGACCATAGCGAAAAAGTAATTCCTCTAAAATCGGTGCCAAAAGCAACGTACAGAGGCAAAACATCCATAACGTAGGACCTAAAGTGACCTGATGAAAATGCTGGACGAGCCACTGATCTTCTAGAAGAAATGGAGAAATTAAGAAATGATCCACTAGGGAAACAGAAAGAAAAATCCAAAGAAGTTCCAAGAGATAAAGACAAGGAATGAGCATCAAGAAGGCCTTTAGCGCCATTACCCCCACATCCTCCAACATATAACATCGCTCCCATGTCCGAGGCAGTATCCAAATCTTCTTAAATTTAAGAAAAAACAAAAAGAGCAAAATTGCGATTTGCCCGATGCTATTGAGCAACAGCATCCATTCGACATCGCTACACTGGCTCGCGAGATACTTCTTCAGACGGAAAATTTTGACAAATATTCCCGGAGCATAGCACGAGATGAGCAATATCATAAAGGTTAAACCCAGGCCCTCCATCCACGAGAGCCATATGGGCGTGAGCGAAGGTGTATACGTTTCTCGGTGACAACACCACCCTATCCACCCCAATGTTCCCAAAATCAGCAGGAACATCACATAAGCCATAAGATATGTCTCCATCTCCATGCAAGCAGTCTCACTCTAGCGCAGGCGTAAGGGCATAATGACGCAAATAAAGTCATCCAACGTCTTCAATACGCCAGGACTCATCTCATCTTTGAATTCAAAAAAAACATCATCACTTTGTAAAATTCGAAGTGGCTCAGTCAAAAATTGCGGATTAAATGCGATCTCGACCGGAGTTTCGTCATAGTTAATGGCAAAGCTCTCATGCGCTTCCCCATATTCCGAACTTTTAGCCGATACCTCTAGCATATGATCCGCCATCCGAAGGCATACAGAATAATTTTTCTCGCTGGCCACAAGGGCAACCCGTTGAACCGTTTCCCCCAACAATTCGCGATCGATCTTAATACGATGCTCGGCGGATGATGGTAAAACCTGACGATAATTGGGATAATGCCCCTCTACGACCTTTGAGATTAACTCAATACTGCCCTCCAGCGTCAGTTCTTTTTCATCCACCACATCGACGGCGATATCAAAAGATACCTGTTTTTCATTAAATTTCATAGCGACATATTTCCCATGATCGAGAAGCCGTTCTAGTTCCGCCACCGTTTTAGCCGGTAGAATAATACTGGGGAATGAGGAAACTTCTGACTCAATGGCTTTACAGACCAATGCTAAACGCCGGCCATCGGTGGCCACAAGGCGCAGCATCCTGTCCTCAAAGGAAAAGAAAACACCGTTGAGAAGATAGCGATTCTCGTCATGAGATTGGGCATAGGAGACTTTGCGCAACATTTCTCGCAATTCTGATTGTTCAAACCGCAACTCATGGGCTTCCGCAAAAAGAGGAAGTTTAGGAAATTCCTCTACGCCAAGACCCCCTATTTTAAACGTTGCAGCACCGGAACGCAGTATGATGTGCGACTTGGAACTCTCTTCAACAGAGACTTCCTGACCCGGCAAAGCTTTTACGATGGTCGCTAATTTTTTCACCGGCAAAGCGATAGAGCCCTCCGCTTCGACCATAGCCGTCATATGGCACTGAATACCGAGGTCGAGATTCGTCGTCGTCAGCGTCACATTGTTTTCACGAACATCGAGCTTCACATGCGATAAAATAGGCAAAGATGCTCGCAAACTTACCGCGTGCAGTACCTGTTGAAGACCATCCGAAAATGCATTTTTAGAAATCGTGAACTTCATAACGAATAGAAAAATGTCGAAAATTTTTAGGCAATCCTCAAAACGAGGACCCTAGAAACCGGTTCCGAAAAGACAAGCTTTGTTTGGCTTTTGGAAAAATCTTGGACATCCGCAGAGCTTCTTTATCTTCAGAAATCTTAGGTTTACCGCCTTTGCGGCCAGAAAAAATGAAAGCCGAATGGCCTTTATTTTTTCTTGGGCCGCGTGCCCGCATAGCGGGCGAGCCCAAAGGGCTCAAAGGCGGTAAACCTATCGATCAATGAGAGATGCCCATCTCAAGGGGACAAAATATACGTAGAGGGACTTTAGCATCGACAACAAAACACAGGCTTTTCGAATTTACTAAACTTAATTTTCTCCATCCATGACCAATTTGAAAATTTTATGAGCTCAGGACTTAGCGTTCGACAACTTCAGCTCCAGGTGGAAAACAGGATCATCCTCAAAGAATTTTCCCTCGAAGTTCCCCATGGAGAGATACACGCTCTCATGGGCCCTAACGGCGCCGGGAAGAGTTCTTTGGCTAAAGCGATGACTGGTCACCCGGATTATCACATATTGCAGGGAGATATCCACTTTGATGGGATTTCAATCCGCGATCAAGCTCCAGATGCGATCTCTAAACTTGGCATCTTCCTCGCCTTTCAGCATCCGTTGGAAATTGAAGGGCTGAGTGTTGCCAACTTCATCCGGTCAGCTCTTCAGGCACATCGAAATCCGCAAGAAACCTTTTTAGCTACGGATTTCTATGCCCAACTCTACCACTATATGGATGCATTGCACCTCGACCGTTCCTTCAGCTCGAGAGCACTCAATGTCGGCTTTTCCGGAGGAGAAAAAAAGCGCTGCGAAGTACTTCAGATGCTCATGCTAAAACCTCGTTTTGCTATCCTCGATGAGATCGATAGCGGACTCGACGTCGATGCCCTGAAAACGGTCGCCGATGGAATCCATTCTCTGCATAAGGAACAAAAAATGGGCGCTTTGATGATCACCCACTACCCTCGCCTTTTGCAGTACATTTCGCCGGATCGCATCCATATAGTCCTCAATGGGAAAATTGTCCGCAGTGGCAGCATGGAACTCATCGAAGAACTGGAACACGGAGGCTACCAGAGTTTTTCATCCCTATGAACCCAATAGATATGGCTGAAATAAATCCCTCTAGAGGTCATTTTCACTACGACACGCCTTATCCACTGGATGCCGGTGTTGGCCTTTCGCATGCCACCATTGATTACATATCGGATGCCAAAAAAGAGGAACCGTGGATCCGGGAATGGCGTCACCAGGCACTCGATATCTTCCTTCATAAACCCATGCCGCAGGAGTGGTCACCGGATGTACTACACGAACTGTGTTTTGATGATCTTCATTATTATCTCGCCCAAGGAACGGACGTAAAGCAATCCTGGGAAGAAGTTTCGCCTGACATCCAGCAGACTTTTGAGCGCCTCGGAATTCCAGAACAGGAACGCAAATTTCTAGCCGGCGTAGAGGCACAATTTGACAGTGAAGCCGCCTATGCGCGGATCCAAAAAACACTGCAGGATCAAGGTGTCATCTTCGTTTCTTCTTCAGAAGGTCTTGCCCACTATCCGGAAATTTTCCGCCCCTACTTCGGTAGCGTTGTTCCCGTTAAAGACAATAAATTCAGTGCATTGAACAGCGCAGTCTTCAGCGGCGGGAGTTTCATCTATGTACCTCCGCATGTCAAAGTGACACAACCTCTTCAGGCCTATTTCCGCATCAATGCTGAAAATTCTGGACAATTCGAACGGACCCTCATCATCGTCGACGAAGGAGCCGAGATGACCTATATGGAGGGATGCACTGCCCCTTCTTTTTCGAAGGCTATGCTCCATTCGGCCGTCGTAGAGCTGATCGTGCGGCCTCATGCCAAGATGCAGTATATCTCCATCCAAAACTGGTCACATAATGTCTTTAACCTCGTGACGAAGCGTGGAGTGGCACATGAAAATGCCGAAATTCGGTGGATCGACTGCAACATCGGTTCAAAATTGACGATGAAGTATCCCTGTATCGTCCTCAAGGATGAACGGGCCAAAGGTGAAGTGATTTCCATTGCCGTCGCCCATACAGGACAATGGCAGGATACGGGCGCTAAGATGATCCACTTAGCTCCTCACACGAGTTCCCGCGTGCTGTCAAAATCCATCTCCATAGGCGAAGGGAATGCCATTTATCGAGGATTAGTCGATGTTCATCCAAGGGACGGCCACTGTAAGAATTATACCCAATGCGATGCCCTACTCCTCAATGTCGGCAGCCGTAGCCATACCTTTCCGACCATTCGCGTACGAGGAGATCGCCATTGCGTCCAACATGAGGCCAGTATCTCCAAGATCAGTGAGGAACAATTGTTCTATCTACAACAGCGTGGCTTGCCAAAGGCTCAGGCCCTGAGTCTCAGCGTCAATGGCTTTATCAACGACCTTTTGCGAGAATTCCCCATGGAGTACAGCGTAGAACTCAAGCGTCTCATCGAACTGGAAATGGAAGGGGCTGTCGGATAATGATCAGAGCTGGGTCAATTTCTATCACTATCGGCCATGGGTGATGAAATGAACTTGAAAGCTTGCTGATCGGCATTTATAAAAACCATCTCTATGGAAAACTCTTATAATCCGGATGCATTTTTTCAGACATTCGAGACCTTAATCGAGAAAAATGGCGTGACGATCGACAGACCTAAAGGCTTTATACATCCACGATTTCCGGATCTCATCTATCCCATAAACTACGGCTTCATCAAGGAAACATATTCACAGGACGGAGAAGGAATTGATATTTTTCTCGGAGATCTGGACAATCGACATGTCGTCGGGGTCATCTGCACCGTGGATAGCATCAAAAATGATTCTGAAGTAAAGGTCTTAGTCGCTTGCAGCGAAGAAAATATTCAAACCGCCATGATGATGCTGACGCATGATCCCATGAGGGCCATCCTGGTACGACGATCAGATGCCTCTAAATCTTAATTTCACCCTACACCAGTAGGCGATACCCTCAGCTCCTACTGCATCTCGTAAAATCCGGAGTTTTTTGAAAAAACATCTCCACTCGGTCGAACAGACCGCCTTTAAGCCCTTCGAGCTTGCCCGCACAGCGGGCCCGCGGATGAGGGAAAAATGCAAAGCTCTTGCTTTGCATTTTTCCCTCATCAGCAAAGGCGGTCCTGATGCGAGTGCCCTGAGAGAGTAGTCCCTGAAGATAAAGAGTAAGATGGGGACATCTGTTGGGTATTTATCTAGCTGGCTTTCCAATGAGGCCATGACGAAGTCATGGCCTCATTGTTGTCCGCAAAGCGGACGATTCCAAAGGAATCGAAAGCCAGCCAAAGCGATATCCCACAGAGCACTGATATCGAAATTTCGAAATGCAAGCAAAGGCCTCGGCTATGAGAGGATGTGAAAATAACAGGATTTGCTACTATATTCCCTACATTCTCGATCATAAAGCCAACGAGCTAACAAACAACCCTCTCGCTATTTCACGAAATTTTTTACAAAACCTATGCCTCGAGAAGCCTAATCCGATTCAATTAGCTCCTTAAAATTTACTAAAGCAAGTTTGCTAGCTTTTCGATCAGATCGACACAGCGATTGCTATAACCCCACTCATTGTCATACCAACTGACGAGTTTAAAGAAATGATCATTGAGCTCGATGCCGGAACCCGCATCGAAGATCGAAGAAGCCGGATCGTGAATAAAATCAGAAGAGACGACCTCGTCCTCCGTATACTCCAGAATTCCCTTAAAGGACGTCTTTGAAGCTTCTTGCATTTTTTCACAAATTTCTCGATAGGATGTCGCTTTTTCTGTCCGGACAGTAAGGTCGACCACCGAGACCGTCGGCGTCGGCACGCGGAACGACATGCCGGTCAATTTTCCCTTCAGTTCCGGAAGAACGAGCCCCACTGCCTTTGCCGCACCGGTCGTTGACGGAATAATGTTGATCGCAGCCGACCGGCCGCCTTTCCAATCCTTCATCGAAGGCCCATCTACCGTCTTCTGCGTCGCCGTATAGCTGTGAATCGTCGTCATGAGACCTTCGACGATGCCAAAAGCATCCAACACGACCTTCGTGATGGGCGCCAAGCAGTTCGTCGTACAGGAAGCATTGGAGACGATACAATGCTCCCGAGCCAGTGTATGGTCATTGACTCCGATGACAACCGTCTTGACCTTATCGCCTTTAGCCGGTGCCGAAATGATCACTTTTTTCGCCCCTGCCTCCAGGTGGCCTTCTGCCTTAATATCTTCGGTAAAAAGTCCCGTCGATTCTACGACAATATCTATCCCTAAATCTTTCCAGGGCATGGCTTTAGGGCCTTCTTTGATGGCCAGGCAGGTAATCCGATGACCTTTGACGACCAAGATATCTTTCCCGTCGGCATAAACTTCACCCTTAAAACGACCCTGCGTCGAATCATAACGTAACAAATAGGCCAAATTATCCGCCGGGACAAGATCGTTGACAGCTACGACTTCAATCTCTCGACCTAATTTCCCACTATCCGCTATCGCACGAAAGACCAAACGGCCAATACGCCCAAAACCATTAATCGCTACTCTTGTTGCCATATATTTAAATCCCAAGTTTTATTAAACCAGCTTTTTTATTCCTTGGCAAGCGCTATTAGTGGCATGAGGCTCAAAATTTTACCATGAGGGCATGATGGAAGGTATTGTTTTCTTTTACCGCCTTTGCGATTAGGAAAATGAAGGCCTTCATTTTCCTAATCGCAGCCCGCAAAGCGGGCGAGAGCTCAGAGAGCTCTAAAGGCGGTAAATTCGACAGTGGATCGTAGAGGGTGCTCCAAAAACTGCCTTGACGTCTCAGCTCCACATTTTCCCAAGCAGCTGGAATAAAAATCATTGCCATCGGCTATCTTTCTCCAATCAGAACTTGCCGCTAGGCTCAAAAATAGTAAGTCTTAAGTGGAAAGTTTTTATGAAAACAGAGACATTGATTCAGGATCTGGCTATTCTGACGGCTACGGCTGGAAGTGCCGGTATTATTGCTCATTACATTCGCATCCCATTGCTATTGGGTTATCTCCTAAGCGGCATACTCTTGGGGCCACACTGTTCTTTCTTCCCATCGATTCAGGATACCGGTACCATTAAAGAATTGAGTGAACTCGGCGTCGTACTACTCATGTTTTACATCGGCCTCGAATTTGACTTGAGAAAACTCAGCAAAGCGATGGGACC
>JAITIW010000026.1 GCA_031279255.1 Puniceicoccales bacterium | reverse complement strand
CGGGAAAGGTCTTGTCGCCATTCCGCTTATGCCTATATCCGCGATCGGATCATGAAGTCTATTTTCTTCTGTTGTCTTATCAGCTCTTGCCTCTGCGCCTTTGCCGATTCCAACGACATGGCTCCGGAAATCAGTTCCGATCAACCCATTCTCATCGATCGCAATACTCAGGAGATGATCGCCAAGGGAAATGCTCGTCTGCAATGCGCGACATGTCAGCTGGAAGCTGATGAAATCCACTATATTCAATCTAATGGGAAAGCACGCGCAACAGGATGCGTATCCGCGCTCCATCCTCCTTTCCGCATCGTCGCTCAGGAACTGAGCTACGATACCACTACTTCTCTTCTACACGGTCGCACGTTGCGCTTCGGCAATGCGCCATTCTATATCAAAGCCGATACCGCCGATGCGGCTGAAAAGACCATACGTGCCCATCACGCCACGATCTATTTTCGAGAGCCCAGTACATTTTCCCTCAACGCCCGCGCTCAAGAAGTTAATTTCTTGCCATCGAATACCTTTGAAGCCAAAAATATTCTCTTTTTTCTGGGCTCCGTTCCATTTTTTTACGCTCCACGTTATCGATTTTCGCCCGATACGTTTTTGACGCATACCAAGATAAAACTGGGCCATGATTCTTCATTGGGTTACTTCATTCAATCCCAATGGCCACCCTATGCCTTCCAGCACCATCATTTCCGTGCCATTTTAGATGCCTACAGTCGCCGAGGATATGGTTATGGTGCTCATTTTTCTTCGGAGAAATTCAACTCTGATCTTCCGTATCGACTCCATTTACAGGGTTATTACATCGCCGATCGCGGGCATCGCGAAGATGATTTTTTTCAAAATCCCATAGCACGAAGACGAGCCCGAACACAATTCTCCTATCAACAGCAATTTTTGGAACACTTTCATGTTAAAAGTCACATCCATTGGTGGAGCGACTCGGAAATTTTTAGTGATTTTTACGACCATGACTACCGACGAGATCCTTTTCCGGACCATTTTGTCGAGTTCAAGCATCGACAGAATTCTATCCTGTCGACGGCATTCGTTCGCGTGCCCCTACACCGCTTTCAGAGCAGTACTCAACGCCTACCCTCTTTGCGCTGTGAGTATTTTCCAAAAACCATAGGAGAGAGTTCTCTTTATCAGCAGGGATTTATTGATTTTACCCACCTGCATCGAGAAGATCGTGGAGAAATTTTTCTAAAATCCCATGAAAAGAATTCCCTCCACGCGAGGCGGATAGAAGTGGCCTACCAAATATCGCGGCCATTTTCTTGGGATCATTTTCTATGCTGGACACCGATCCTAGGCTTCCGAGGAACGAGCTACTCTTCCCTATCACTTCCACAAAAATCTTTCCACAGAGCGCTAGGTCAAATTGGCTTTGACCTCGATGGCCACATTTATCGCTCGATGTCCTACGAAAACGCTTTTTGGGAAATCCATGGCCTGCGACATGTCGTCCATCCTATTCTCCAATACCGCTGGATTCCATCCGCCGAAAAGCATTGGGATAAAATCCCAGCACTGGATGACTTTACGCAGGACACCCATCTTCCCATCATCGACCTCCTGGAGCGGCGTGATGCGGAACGACTCTATCGTTCGCATGTCCTGAGAATAGGTTGTGAAAATTTCTTACAAACTGCTGGGGGAATTCTCTATCTCGCTCGTGACTTGATGCAGTTCCATATCTATCAGGATATCTATCCTCAGCGACCGATTCCTCTTTCCTTGCCCGATGACTCCAAGCTTTCGTCTCATCATCTCTCCCATACCCATGTCCATTTTCAGATCAATCCGGCCGAATTTTTACAGCTCCAAATGGGACTACGTATTAATCCCGTTGCCAAAAATCTAGAAGAATGGAACACTTCGTGCAGAATTCTCAGCGGAGATCTTTGGCAAGTCCAAGTTGGGAATCGATACCGACGGCATAGCACACGAGAATATACCATAGAATTTTCCGGGAAACTCAATGCCGTTACCCAGTGGGAAATTTTTGCCAAATGGGATGCCCACTTCCGCCGCATCGAAGAACATCACTACAGTCTGACTCGCCAGGTTTCGCAGACGTGGAATGTAGAAGCCAGATTGAGCTTTCATCACCGCCATTCCCGAAAACAGCGCAGTATTTTTTCGATCAGCTGTCATTTGATACGATGGTAATGTCCATGGAATCTCCCGCATTATGGGTCCTCACCGGTTGTACGGCCGTCGGCAAAACAGCGCTATCCATTCGCCTCGCCCAAAAACTTTCAGCCGAGATACTTTCCTGCGATTCGCTGAATTTCTATCGAGAGATGCAGATCGGGACCGCCAAACCTTCTCCCGAAGAGCGCTTAAATGTGCCGCATCATGGCCTAGACCTCTGCGGTATTGACGAAATCTATGATGTCGATCGCTACCAACGTTACGCCTTGGATGTCATCAAAGACGTTCAAAATCGTGGCTGTCCCATTTTGATCGTAGGCGGTTCTGGGTTTTATCTCCAAAGTTTCTACAGAGCCGTCACCGACAATATCGTTGTCCCCAAAGACATTCAGAACTACGTATCCGAACGCTTTCACCAGGGAGGACTTCAGGCCATCGTCGAAGCATTATTTAAGATCAGTCCACAAACTGGAACGCTGGACCTTCGCAATCCCAGGCGAGTCATGCGGGCGCTATCGCGATGCCTGGCCTCTGGGAAAAATGTCCTGGAATTACAAAAACTTTTTCGCGCCCAACGTTCTCTTTTTCATTCCTGGACGAAACATACCTGTTTGTTAGAGCGTCATTCCGAAAATCTTCAAAACCGTGTCATCAAACGCATCGATCATATGATCCAACAGGGACTGATTGAAGAAGTTCAGCAGCTTCAAACCCAAGGCCTATACACTGATAACCCAGCTGGAAAGGCCATAGGATATCGCGAAACTTTGCATTGGCTACAACAGCCCAAACGCGACATCCTCGAGTTAAAAGCTAATATCCTCCGCAACACACTCCGCTTGATCCACAAGCAACGTACCTGGTTTCGCCACCAAATTCCCATCGATTTGACATTGAATTTAGATCTTCAGTCCGAAGATGAAAGCTTTGACATTTTAACGAGCTTCTTTCACTAAAACACATCATGGTATTGGCTTATGCTGAACTTCTCTTTGGAACAATTTTTCTCCTTTCTGGAACAGCGTTTCTATGTTTTCCAGATCGAAGTCTAAAAATACTACGCGTTGGGATACGTTCGCCCACAGCCAATTGGATTTGTTTCGCACCAGCATTGATTTGGTTCTTATGGTATATCACTCAACTCGGAGAAGCTGACTTCGGAAAATATAAAGACTTTTTCTTTACCTTCTTCGCCATGGTAGGTCTCATAGCACTTTTACATGTTCGCGATTTTCTCGTCGTACGCGGCGCTTGTATCCTGACTTTACTCACTGCTCATGAGCTACTAGAGGCGGCCTATATGGAAAATGACATTGCCCGACTGTGGATGGTCTCGGGAATTTACTTGTCGATCGTCATCGCCATTTATTGGGGAGCACTTCCCTATCGCCTTCGCGATTTCCTGGACTGGTTTCAGAATAAAAGAGGTTTTTTTTATACTCGATTACTGGGAATACTACTAGCGAGCTATGGCTACAAGGTTCTTGCGACTATACCTTAATGGACAAAACCAAAATTCATTTCGTCTGAGAAAGCTCCTCCGAGGAAAGATTTTTTTAGAATCTGCTTAGCCGTTATCGTATCTATACCTCTGGAATTCATGTAGAACAAAATTCCAGCGTCCAATGGCATTACTATCGCCCCATGGGAACACTCGACATCCTTCGAGCGAATCTCCAACTTGGGCAAACTATGAGCCAATGTCTTTGGGGAAAGCATCAAGTTCTGATTTTTTTGAGAAGCTTTAGCACCTGCTGCTGATTCTGCTATGATAATTTTTCCGCCAAAAACTGATTGCGCTCGATCATCAAGGGCATTTTTCACTTTTAAATGCGACTCCGTATGACAAGCTATATGATGCTGCAATGTCCGACTATCAAAAGTTTGATTTCGACGGCCCTCATGCGTGATTTCCGCTATGGCAGAACTCCCTTCACCCTGCAATTGTATTTCCAATTCTAAACGATGCGCGACGACTTCACGACTGGAAATGAAAATTTCCAGCGATGCTTGCTCCGACAATACGAATTTCAAAACCGACCACATCGTATGGCCTTTTTCAAAACAAAGAGAGAACTTTACATGGGCACCACGACGCAGCTCAACATACATCCGATGCGCCTGAAATGTCTTCGATGACCGAACACTCCCATTGAGAGAGCTCTCCACTCCCTCCTCCAGAAAAATGGCACATTTCTGAATGGACTTATGACCCATATCTATATTTCTCTCACTGGACTGTGCCACGATGATTTCCGGCTCTTTCCAATCTCCTCCAGAACTTAGATCAAAATACTTGCCCGACCCCCACGATTCCGATGCCGGATTTTTGGCCGAAGCTCCGGTGGAAGAAGATTCTTTCTTCGCTAGAGCGGATTCGTGAAATTTCGTTCCCTCTGTTTTCTCCAAAAGGCGATTCAAAGGCACCGTAAACATATTCGGAGAAGCAAAACGCCACAACTCCTTCTCGAGAGCATATGGCCCAACAAAAATTTTGCCAATATGAGATCTCAAACACCCATTCTGAGATGCAACCCTCAGTTCCTTATCTGACATGTCAGATTCCTTTAGAGCTCATCGCCATTGGCCATATCCCGAGAAGATTCTCCTAAAACAGTTCCACCGGCCACTTTAACTTTTTGATAAATAGCAGTTTGAATCTCATCGATCATGGCCTCATCTTTGGCTAAAGCCTGTTTGGCGGCCTCTCTGCCCTGGCCCAACATCTTGCCCTTGTAGGCCAACCACGAGCCCTTTTTTTCCACTATATTATACTCAATGCCAAGGTCTAATATCGATCCTGTCCGGGAAATCCCCTCGTTGTACATGATGTCGAATTCGCATTCCGTAAAGGGTGGCGCAATTTTATTCTTAACAACTTTTACGCGCGTACGGCTCCCAATCGTCTTGCCGGTGCCATCCTTTATCTGATTTACACGGCGTATGTCCATCCGAATGGAGGCGAAAAATTTCAAAGCCCTTCCGCCAGGCGTCGTCTCCGGATTGCCGAACATCACACCGATCTTTTCGCGGATCTGATTCGTAAAGATACAAACACATTGGGTACGACTGATGACAGATGTCAGACGACGCATGGCTTGACTCATCAATCTCGCCTGGGCACCCACCGTCACGTCCCCCATCTGTCCCTCGAGCTCTGCTTTGGAGACCAAGGCCGCCACTGAATCCACGACGACAACATCGATGGCTCCTGAACGAATGAGCGTTTCTGTGATGTTCAGCGCATCTTCGCCGCTTTCCGGTTGAGCGATCATGAGGTTATCAAGATCTACTCCCACTATTTTGGCATATCGAGGATCGATCGCATGTTCAACATCGATAAAAACGGCACTGCCACCGCGCCGCTGGGCTTCCGCAATAACACTCAGGGACAATGTCGTCTTACCGGAAGATTCCGGACCAAAGATTTCACAAATACGTCCGCGGGGAAGGCCACCGGCACCCAGAGCCAAGTCGAGCGAAATGGAACCGGTCGAAATAACCGATACGTTGAGCTTTTTGGCATCACCCATGCGCATTAAGGAACCCTCTCCAAATTGTTTATTGACAGCATTGATGGCAAATTGCAGTGCATTGGCGGATTCCGGTGTATCTTTGGGCTTCTCGTTCATGAATACTCTGTGTATCGGAAAGCTGTGAGCTTACAAGTCTTTTTCTTTGGGCAAAATGTATACGATACGATATTCCCCGGCTGGCTTTTCAAGGGACCAATGATGGTATCATTGGTCCCTTGTAGCCCGCGAAGCGGGCACGATTCCGAAGGAATCAAAAGCCAGCCAAAAACAGAATATTGGCCAAACGCTGATAAAAAATTTCACCACTTCCGTAAAACGCCACAAGAAGCCCTTGCTCAGCCACTATTTTTCTTTTTTCTTTTCCAGAATGACTACAAAAGCTACTTTCTCAGGAACTTACACAGCCATCGTAACGCCCTTCCTCGGCGGCCACCTGGATCTCGCAAGTTTTGAACGATTATTCGCCACTCAACAAAAACTCGATGGTATCGTCATCGGTGGCACGACCGGAGAATCACCCACATTGAACCAGAATGAATTCGAAACATTGCTGCGAGAAGCCCTCAGGCAGAGAAAAAATTCTTCCCTAAAAATCATCGCCGGTACCGGTTCCAATGTCACGGAACACGCCATTGCCAAGACATGTTTGGCGGATCGTCTAGGAGCTGATGCCATGTTGGTCGTCGCTCCCTACTACAACAAACCTTCCCCGGAAGGACTTTTTCGTCACTTTTCCGCCATTGCTCAGCACACGTCAAAACCCATCATTCTCTACTCCGTACCCTCCCGCTGTGGAATCGAAATCCCTGTCGAGATAATCACGAGGCTTCGGGAACAACATCCTCATATCATCGGCCTAAAGGAAGCCAGTGAACAATGTTCGCGCATCGATGCCCTTAAGATCGCTCTCGGTGATGATTTTCACATCCTCAGCGGTAACGACAACATGACGCTGGCCTTTATGGCACTTGCCGCCTGCGGTGTCATCAGCGTCGCTTCTAACCTATGCCCCGATGCTGTACAGAACATCGTTCGAGCCATGCTTCAAAACCATACTACCGAAGCTCGCACATGGCATCAAGATATGTTGCCGCTCTTTCGGGACCTCTTCATCGAGAGCAACCCCGTGCCCATCAAACATCTCCTGGCGCAGCAGAAATTGATCACTTCTCCTGAAGTCAGATTGCCACTAGTGACCCTCACAGCGGAACACGCGCGTCGGTTAGAAAGCACATGGCAACAGGTATCTCAAAAATTATCAACGTTTGCCGCAAAAACTTCATGATCACAGCACTTGTCCTCTCAGCCTTCATCCCAAAGGCTCATATGGCCTACTGGGTTCATCAGATCGACCCTTTTGTCTTTCGTTTCCCGTTTCCCTTTTTCACAGAAGGTATTCGGTGGTACGGAGTGGCCTATCTGCTGGGATTTTTTTTCACCTATCTCTTTCTCAAGCTCTGTTCTCAAAAAAGGCGCTCTCCCCTATCCTCCCAATCCCATGAATCCCTGCTGATCTCCATCGCTCTGGGAATGCTCATGGGAGGCCGCGTGGGCTATGTCATCTTTTACGATTTCGCTTTTTGGACAGAAAATCCTCTTTGGATCTTTCAATTTTGGCACGGTGGGATGTCCTTTCACGGAGCCGTGATCGGTATCGCCATCGCCATAGCCTGTTTTTCCCAATATCATCACATATCTTTTTTCCAGCTCACAGACCTATGCTGTGTCATAGCGCCACTGGGTATTTTCTTCGGCCGTATCGCCAATTTCATCAACGGAGAACTTTTTGGGAAAATCACGACACTCCCGTGGGCCATTCGTTTTCCGCAATCCGCTATCTCTGTCCCCATCGCAGAAATCCCACCGCGGCATCCCTCCCAGCTCTATGAGGCTCTTCTGGAAGGACTCATCCTCCTCTTTATTTTACAGCGAAGGTTTTGGAAACATCCCACTCGCATCCATGGTCGATTGACTGCCGACTTTCTATGCCTCTATTCCATCATGAGGATTTTGGCCGAAATCTTTCGCGAACCCGATGCTCCGCTACTGTGGCAGCTCTCGCGTGGACAGGTATTGAGCATGGGTCTTGGATTTTTGGGAATAGGGGTTTATTTTTGGACAAAGGGACAGGATCGTAAACATTCGACATATGCCATGGATGACAGCGCAAAAGGCGCCGAACGATAAGATATACCGCTCGCGGAAACGAATGCATCCGCAACGCCTCCATCGCGTACTCGGAACAAGTGGGATAAAAACGACAGGTGGCATGTGGTCCCCATATCATTTTCTTCAGAGGAGAGAAACAAACGCGATATAATTTTACCCCTCCTAGACAGAAGCTATTTAAGCTCAATTTTTTCATCTCCATTTCAATATTTTGAAAATTTTCGAACAACTTCATTAGACTTCTTTCGAAATGGCATTAAAATGCCTGTTAACGACGAAATTCTTCTGTTAATAGATTTTTTTAAAAAAGTATCTCATACTTACTGATCAAAACAACTATCACTTTATCACATTTATCTTCGTTTCGAAAGAAGTCTATTTACATCCTTTCATGGCCATGACCTTTGTCCGCATTTTAACATCAATGTTCCGCCAAGTATCGCCGTTGGCTGGCTTTCGATTCCTTCGGAATCGTCCGCTTCGCGGACAACAATGTGGCCATGACTTCGTCATGGCTACATTGGAAAGCCAGCCCCTAAAAATTACCCCAATCTCGTCACCTATCTTCAAGGATAACTTTCCCAAGATTGCCGATGAAAGACATCGGACAATTGTTTCCGACGCGCTTCCAATTCCTCTGCCTCTAACGGAACATAGGGCTGATGCCAAATCGTTTCCGGCCAATAGGGATCCTCTCGATCGCGGCAGATGACATGGATATGCAACTGCGGTACTTTATTGCCCATCGCCGCCACATTGATACGATCGCAAGAAAAATGCGTGACCATGATCCGGCTCGCTGCCGAAATTTCTCTCATCAACTGCATCTGATCCTTTTCCCGAAGCTCATGCATTTGCGAAATACCAGGAAGCCGCGGGACCAAAAGAATCCACGGAAAATCTCTAGAAGATTGCAGAAGAATACGTGACAATGGCCAGTCAATGATAAAAGCTTTCTCGGCCAAATCCGGAACTAATATAAATCCATCCATGGTTTATGAAGTGAAGTACAATAACGAGCGATGGAAAGATTTTTTTATCATTGTACAAAATTTTGGCCCAATTTCTTCTTTGACATCCTCCGCGTCTTAAAGGACAAGGATTCTTGACTTAAGGAACCAGGAGAGTTCCTGCTTTACGGAACCGGCTTGCGTCGATCTCTCTACAGGCTTTAATGGCATAACCTGCCGCAAGTATATTTGTGGTAGCGTTATAGTCAGCGCGTGCTTCGAGACGACCGTTGCAATATTTAAATTTCGCTTAATTTTTTGCGAGAAACAGTAGTACTCTGTAGCCATACTATGAACAACACGGTTTTACAGCGCGTTTGATAACATAGGAACTTTTCCCACATTTTACCATTGATCTTTAGCTCTCATTGAATGTCTTCCATTTCTCCACGGCGGGCATAGTATAGAGGTAATACATGAGCTTCCCAAGCTTGAGTCGAGGGTTCGATTCCCTCTGCCCGCACCAAGACACAAAGTGGCAAAGTGGCCAAAATTCGTTCCCATCAATGACCTAAATCTCAGAAAGCATGCGGATGAAATTTTTCATACTGTTCCCGGAGCCTCTGGGTTTCCACGCGCGTATAGATCTGCGTCGTCGAAATATCTTCATGGCCCAACATTTCCTGAATAAATCTCAGATCAGCGCCATTTTCCAAAAGATGTGTTGCGAAGGAATGCCGCAGTGTATGGGGTGTGATGGGGCACTGTAATCCAATGCCGTGAGCATATTTTTTAAGGTAGAACCAAAAAGTTTTTCGTGACAGTGCGACGCCTTTACGGCTAAGAAAAAGAGCACTACCTGTTTTTTGAGTGATCAACAGAGGGCGACCATACCGGAGGTATTTTTCCAAAGCGACTATGGCCCAATGGCCTAGTGGCACGATGCGTTCCTTACTGCCTTTGCCGTACACGCGTACAAATTCGTTCTCCAAATCCAGGGCCTGTAATGATAATGAGCAGAGTTCCGATACGCGCAATCCGCTGCCATAAGCCAGTTCCAACATCGCCCTATCGCGCATTCCCTGGGGACTTTCGCTGGAAGGTGCCTCGAGAAGTCGCTTCATCTCGTCAATCGTCAACACATCGGGTAAGCTACGATCCAGTTTCGGCAGATGGATTTCTTCCATCGGATTGATCTCAATTCCATTTTCATTCACCAGGTATTTAAAAAAAGAACGTAACGTCGCGATCTTTCGCGCCACAGCCCTCGGTTGATAACGGGACTCAGAAAGAGAAACGATCCACTCACGAATCATTTCTGGCGTTACGGTCGATATATCTCTGACTATTTCACCGTGGGCACAGATGACAAATTGCATCCATTGACGCACATCTGACTGATAGGCCGATATCGTATGTTCGGAAGCTCCTTTTTCCAGGCTCAAAAAGGCCAAAAATTTCTCCACGGCATTTGGCAACGATAAGCGTTCCATAGACAAAATCGGCGCTACTTTGAGCTATCTACTACATCTTTTCCAGAGTCTCAAGACCCAATAAATAAAGCCCTTGCCGAAGGATGAGCAACGTCCGAGAACATAAAACAAGGCGCCGCATCATGACATCTGGTGCTTCTCCAATAACGCGATTGGCATTGTAAAAAGAAGAAAATGCTTCCGTTAATTCATAGAGGTAAGTGCAAAGAAAATGAGGGCGTAAATCCTCTATGACCTGCTCCAGAGCACAGGGGAATAGAGTAAGTTTCTTAGCCAATGAGCGTTCCTCGGACGTCCCAAGCGACCGTATGACGGTCGTGGCAATTTCCTGGGTTATGTGGAGTTCCAGCTTTCGAAAAATAGCATGAATTCTGGCCACAGCGTAGAGAATGTAAGGCGCTGTATTGCCTTCAAATGACAACAATTTCTTCCAGGAAAAAATATAATCATGCGTCCGGTTCTGCGACAGATCGGCATAGCGCATGGCCCCTAAACCTACTACCTGAGCGATCGACCGCTTCTCATCTTCTGCCAAAGCTGGATTTTTCCCCGAAACAATATCATAGGCACGCGACTTCGCCTCATCCATCAACGCACGTAGTCGAATCGGCTCACCGGAACGCGTCTTGATGGCCTTACCATCTTCACCCAAAATGGTACCAAACCAAACGTGTTTCAAGACGGGCAAGCCATAAGTTTTTGCGGCAAACCAAGCCTCAGTCGTGAGAAATAATTGCTGAAAATGATCCTGTTGACGCCCATCCGTTACGTAAATAATTTCATCCGCGTGAAAATGTTCCACACGATATAGCAATGCCGCCAAATCCGTCGTCGCGTAATTGGATGCCCCATCTCTTTTCCTCACCAAAAAAGCTTGCTTACAAAATCGAGGATGTTCTTTATGCCAAACGACAAGAGCTCCATCGCTGAGCTCCGCTATGTTCGATTCCTGCAGTTCCCGACAGACACGATCCACTTGATCCCGATAAAACGACTCTCCGAGAACGTAATCGAAATGCACATCCATTTCGTCATAAATTTCCTCAAACGCCCGATAGGAAACTTCGTTAATCTTCTGCCACAGAGCCACATTTTCATGATCACCCTGCTGTAGGCACATGAGCTCTGCCCGTGCTTCTTCCAAAAGATCAGGATGTTTTTGGGTTAAAACGACACCCTCTTTGTAAAGGGCCTCTAATGATTCTAAAACATCTGAAGATGCATTTTGTAAATCGAGCGATCGGCGTTTTACCATCAAGAGTAAGATACCGAACTGCGTGCCCCAATCACCGATATGATTATCGCGAATCACTTCAGCGCCACAGAATTTCAATAGTCGCTGGATGGATTCCCCAATGATCATGGACCGGAGGTGCCCCACATGCATCTGTTTTGCCGTATTGGGAGAAGAGTAATCGATGACGATTTTTTTCCCTAAAAACCTCTCGCCGGCACCGCGTTTTAAGCATTCTTCGTCCTTGAAAGTATTCAACCAACGCAAGAGAAAAACATCTGAAAGTTTAAACGTGATAAATCCAGGGCCTGAAACAAAGGCCTCTATTGTTGTCTCACGCCACTCCTCATCCTTTTCCAATGATTGCACGACCTGTTCCGCCAATGATCGCGGAGAAACAGCTCTCAACTTTGCCAATGCCATCAGGCCATTTGCCTGAAAATCACCAAAACGAGGGTCTGAAGCTTGTACTTCTGCGCTGCCTTTTGGCAGCTCCATGCCCAATGAAGATATGGCTTTCTCGAGATAAGTACCGAGTA
>JAITIW010000019.1 GCA_031279255.1 Puniceicoccales bacterium | reverse complement strand
GGGAAACCGCGTTCATCGTCTGAAGCGCGTCCAAATAGGACGGCTCAAGATGAGGGGCATTCCGCCGGGTAAGGTCCGGCTTCTCAATGAGAAGGAGATCGCATTACTTTTCGCTTAGTGGAACTAGCCGTTTAAATACGTGGCGAGTTTTGATGTTCGTGGTCCTCGTTTTTTGGCTGTCTTTGCAAGGAAGAGGGAAAGGGAAATTTCCCCTTTCCTCTTCCTTGTGGCCCGCGAAGCGGGCGATCCCGAAGGGATCTAAAGACAGCCAAAGGGAATAGGAGACCTATAGAGAATCTCAACTGCATCCGATACACATTTGGGAAGTACACAACGAGAGCATATCCAATCGCTTTACATCAAGGACTTCCGCTTCTTTGAGGAATATATAGGACTGTTATCGCTTCAAATGTATTGAGCTCATGGATGGCATGGGAAAATGCCATCAAGCGACTTTGTTTTCTCCTCTACCGTTTCGCGGGTGATGCTAATTTCAGGAACATTTTTCTTTTCCGGCAGCGTGTACATGACATCGAACATCACATTTTCCATGATGGTTCGTAGGGCTCTTGCGCCGGTCTTGGTCTGGAGGGCTTGATGGATGATGGCTTGAATCGCTTCGGGTTCCAGGTGCAGCTTGGTACCTTCCATGGCCAGTAACTTGGAGTACTGCTTGATGAGGGCATTTTTAGGGTTTAGAAGGATATGTTCAAGGTCTTTCTCGGTGAGTTCACGAAGCACGGAAATAATAGGCAGACGGCCGACGAATTCCGGAATCAGACCGAAACGGATGAGATCACAGGCCTGTGTAACCGATAATAATTGGCTTTCCTCCTGCTTCTTCCCCAGTGATTGTTGGAGTGCATCGAAACCCATGGTCTTACGACCGATGCGCTCGGAGATGATCTTATCGAGTCCCACAAAGGCCCCTCCGCAGATGAAGAGAATGTGACCGGTCTTGATGCGCACATATTCCTGTTCCGGATGCTTTCGGCCACCTTTCGGAGGGACATTGCATTCCGTGCCTTCGAGAATTTTCAGCAGCGCCTGTTGAACACCTTCGCCTGAAACATCCCGTGAGATCGAGACATTGTCCGTCTTGCGGCCAATTTTGTCGATCTCGTCGATATAGACAATGCCGCATTCCGTCCTCTTGATGTCATAGTCAGCGGCCTGTAGGAGACGCAGAATGATATTTTCAACATCTTCGCCGACGTAGCCCGCTTCCGTCAGTGTCGTGGCATCGGCGATGGCGAACGGAACTTCCAAAATCCTGGCCAATGTTCGGGCGAGTAATGTCTTGCCGGAACCCGTAGGGCCCATGAGCAGGATGTTGCTCTTCTCGATTTCCACTTCCTTGAGTTGCTCGTCCTCGATCGGATTTAGGGGCATTTCCGAGAGGCAAATACCCTCAGAAACGAGCCGTTTGTAGTGATTGTAAACGGCAACGGATAGGATTTTTTTGGCGGATTCTTGTCCGATGACGTAGGCATCCAATTGTGCCTTGAGCGAAGAAGGCGAGGAAATGGATTTCAATACAAGAGGCTGCGGAGGCGTCGTAGGAGCGACACTGAGGGATTCTGTCTCCGATTCGGATTCAGCGGCTTCCGGCACATTTTTATTTTTAAATTCCGAAAATTCATGAGCCAATGCATGTGTACAAATGGCAACACATTCGTCGCAGATGTGGACATTATTGGGCCCAGCGATGAGTTTACGGGCCGTAAATTCATCCTTACCGCAGAAAGAGCAGACGCGCAGTGATTTTCCCATATGTTCTGGATCAGTTTACAAACTTTGATTTAAGGAGATCGTTCACGAGAGCAACAGGTAAGAAATTACGCATCACGGCCACAGCATTTTTTATATTTCTTACCGCTGCCGCATGGACAGGAATCATTACGTCCTACGGTTTTATCGCGCAGTGAATGGACTTGAGAGACCGATTGAATGGCACGTTGGACGATCTGTTCATGCTGCGGCGAAGATTCACTTTCGTTGCGGTCCTTGTTGAGGGTCAACGGAGCGCGCTCCTGGGAGATCTTTGTCAACATATTTCGCAAATAATCCACATGCGTAGCAGTGCGGAAGATGCGTTTGCAGATCTCTTGACGGATCTGCGCCATGAGGTTTTCAAAGAAATGATAGGCCTCGTTCTTATATTCGCTCAGCGGATCCTTTTGGCCGTAGCCGCGCAACATGACACTGCGGCGCAATTCTTCCATCTCGGTTAGATGATTTTGCCAATGGTAGTCGATGGACTGCAGAAGCACATGCCTCTCCAGTATCGGTAGCGCATCGGGCGACATTTCTGTCTCTGTTTTGATGCGATAGGCATCGCGAACGGCATCCATGATGGCGCGACATATGGCTTCATGATCGATCAGTGCATCAATGGTCTCGCGTTTGAGGCTGATGGGGAATTGGATATTGATCCAGTAGAGAAGATTTTCGATTGCCTGATCTTCTCTTATTTCACCAACATTGTTGCGGACACGTTCCTGGACTTCTTCTTCGATAAATTCAAAGATGACATCGCGGCTGGATTCCTCGCGAAGAATTCGATTGCGAAGGTCGTAGATGATTGTCCGCTGCTTATTGAGCACATCGTCATACTGCAGCAGTCGACGACGCTGGGAATAGTTGAAGGCTTCGATTTTTTTCTGTGCCGATTCGATGGAACGATTCAGCAGAGGGTGTTCGAGAACCTCTCCTTCTTTGAAAGTGCGGTCTAAAATGTGAGCGATTGGGCCATTACCGGCAAAAAGCCGCATGAGATCATCTTCTAAAGAGATGAAGAATTTCGAAAGCCCAGGATCGCCTTGACGGGCACAACGGCCACGTAATTGCCGATCGACGCGTCGGGATTCATGTCGTTCCGATCCGATGACCATAAGACCACCGCATTCCGCAACACCTTCACCGAGACGGATGTCGGTTCCGCGGCCGGCCATGTTGGTGGCGATGGTAACCGCTCCTTTTTGTCCGGCAGCAGCGACGATATTCGCCTCCTGTTCATGAAACTTCGCGTTCAATACGGTATGGGAGATATGCTCATGTTTGAGCATGCGGCTGAGTAACTCCGATGCCTCGACTGAAGCGGTGCCGAGAAGGACCGGTTGACCACGCTCATGTGCGTTTTTGATATCATCGATGATGGCGTGGTATTTTTCTCTTCGCGTCTTGTAAATCGTATCATTCAGGTCTTTTCGCTGACAGGGCTTATGCGTCGGGATGGCCATGACAGAAAGCTTGTAGATATCGAAAAATTCCTGTGCTTCAGTTTCGGCTGTTCCCGTCATGCCAGCGAGCTTTTCGTACATGCGGAAATAATTCTGGATCGTGATTGTGGCATAGGTCTTGGACTCACCTTCGATCTTGAGGTTTTCTTTGGCCTCTATGGCCTGATGAAGGCCATCATTCCAGCGCCTTCCGGGCATGGCCCGGCCGGTATTCTCATCGACAATGATGACCTTACCATCTTGAATGACATAATTCTCGTCGCGGTTGAAGAGGCTGTAGGCGCGGAGTAATTGCTGCAAACAGTGGATGCGCTCGCTTTTAATGACGAAGTCCTCTTCGGCGACTTGCTTTTGCTTCTGTCGCGATTCAGGATCCAGCGTGCTATTGCCATCGATGTCGGAAAAAAGGCTCGGTAAATCCGGTATGACGAAGGCGTTAGGATCCTGCGGGTAGAGCATCTGGCGACCCTTTTCGGAAAGGTCGGATTGATTATTATGCTCGTCGATGGAAAAAAACAGCGTCTCTTTGAGTTCGAAACGTTTTTCGCGATTGATCTCACTGCCCAACTCAAGATCGAATTTATCGAACTGTTTCCGGAAAGTCCCATTTTCCATGAGTCGCAAGAACTGGCGATTTTTAGGCATGCCGTGCTTCACTTTCCAGAGCCGTTCGTAGGCCTCCTCATCTTGAGGATTGGTTTCTAAAAGATTTTTGGCTTCATCGACCAGATGGTTGCAGAGCTGTGTCTGCTGGGCGACGAGATGTTCCACCATGGGTTTCAGTTCGCAAAAGGGTGCTTCGTTCTGCTCTTCGGCCAGGCCAGAGATGATGAGCGGTGTACGAGCTTCATCGATCAGGATGGAGTCAATTTCATCCACGATGCAGTAGTAGTGATCGCGCTGTACTTGATCTCCAGCCCGATGTGTCATGCCATTATCGCGGAGATAATCGAAGCCGAATTCCGAAGATGTGCCGTAGGTAACATGACAGGCATAGGCCTGCTGCCTTTCGGAAGAATTCATGCCATTTTGGATGCAGCCGACGCTTAGTCCTAGGCGCCTGAAGAGATAGCCCATCCACTCGGAGTCGCGCTTAGCGAGGTAATCATTCACCGTGGCAAGCTGGCAGTTCCTTCCCGTCAAGCTATTCAGATAAAGGGGCAGGGTAGCGACTAGAGTTTTTCCTTCACCGGTGGCCATTTCAGCGATCTTATTTTCATGTAATGCGATGCCTCCCAGGAGCTGTACGTCGTAATGGATCATGTCCCAAGTAATTTCGTGGTCGCAGACGATGATGGTCTGGCCGTAGAGGCGTCGAGCAGCATTTTGTACAGCGGCAAAGGCCTCCGGCAGGAGCTGATCAAGTGTTTCTCCCTTTTGATGGCGTTCTATGAAGGCTTGAGTTTTTTCCATAAGCTCCTCATCTGTAAGCGATTGGTACTGCTCCTCAAAGCGATGGATCGCTTGGATTTTAGACTGACATTTTTTAGCAAATTTGCGATAATGTCGGCCAGAAAAAAGGCGAAATAATGTGCGAAACATAGGCAATGCGTTGGAAACGTTTAATCGGCAATCTTTACAACAAAGAAAAACTGGCAATCTTTTTCCAAAAAATACTGGATTAGTTTTGAGATTTTGTTTAAAAGGTCCGAGCTGGGGTGTTCGTAGGAAGGACCAGAGGTTTCATTCCTGATTTGATTATCTCGGGGACTAGAATTCGCGTTTCTAGCTGTCAGGCCGGCATTGCGTTCGGAAGGCAAAAGGTTACCGTTCGGTTCCCACCTGCGAAGGATAGAGGTAAGAAACAGGTCTGGAATACGGCATCTTGGCACTGTTATTTATAGTGTCCTATCCGCGGAAGGAGATATTCCTTCAAAATTGAGAATA
>JAITIW010000056.1 GCA_031279255.1 Puniceicoccales bacterium | reverse complement strand
ACCGTGCTCTCTCGAGATCCTCCGGTGTGTCGATGCCCAGGGTAGGCTGAGTGGCTTCCAGCACGCGGATGCGATGGCCGGCTTCTAGGAATTGCAGTTGCTCCAGTTTTTCGTACTCCGACAATTTCCCTTTCGGGAGATTATGAAAATCTTTTAGAAAATTTTTGGAATATCCATAAATGCCGATGTGTCCCCAAAATGTAGCTCCCGACAGCCAATTTGCCTGGGCAACATCGCGGACAAAGGGGATGGGACTTCGGGAAAAATACAACGCTTCCTGTCGGTGGTTCAGCACAACTTTGACGCGATTGGGATTGATGAGGTCGGGCAGCTCGGAGATGCGATAGGCTGCCGTGATGATGTCACTATTCCCCTGCTGGGCATCGTTGGCGATCGTTGCTAAGAGTTGTGTATCGATGAAAGGCTCATCTCCCTGGACGTTGATGATGAAATCTCCAGCGAAGCGATCGGCAACAGAGGCGATGCGTTCTGTTCCCGAAGAACATCGTGGGTCGGTCATCCAAACATTGGCACCGAAACTCTTGGCGGACTCAGCTATGGCTTCGTGATCGGCGAGGATGACGATTTCGGCGATATGGGAGACAGAAGATGCCTGTTGCCAGGTGTGGTAAAGCACCGGATGACCGGCTAAATCCAAAAGAAGTTTCTGCGGTAATCGCGTCGATGCCCATCGGGCTGGAATGGCAATGGAAATCTTCATATGGTGCGGAGATATAAAATGATTTTGGTCAAAGGTTTATGGCCTCTTGTGAAACAGCAGTGGCCATTTCTATGATAAGCAGCAGTAGCCGACATAAATGCCATGCATATCTGCGAACTCGAGAGGAAATTTTTGAGATAGCTTATCTGCGAGCTCATGATGTACTGTCGGGAATTCATAGAGTTATCTTAGTTAAAGACCTATGGCCTTCTGTGGGACAGCAGCAGTCATCCCTATGGCGGACAACTGCGGCTACAGCCAGTATGAGCAACATCTCCTTTGCGAAATCAAAAGAAAGCCTTTTGTGATAACTCATTTTTTTGAACGGCCCTTCTACAAGCTTCCTGGAAAACAAAGACTGCAGCGCTTTTCCAAAAAAATCCGGCAGGTCGCCCATAGGAGCGTTTAATTTCCCCAGGTACGTTTTTTGTGACGATTGGCCCGTAAGCGCTTACTACGCTTATGCTTATTCATCTTCAAACGACGTTTCTTTTTAAGGTTTCCCATGGCGCTTCAGTAAAATTGGATAAAACCAATGGGGTGGGATTACAAGAGCTTCTTTATCGAAAGTAAAGCTTTTTCCTCATTTATAGTAAAGCTTTCTCTATTGGATTTAAATCCGAAATTCGTATACATTCCAAAGCTAAAACATTGGCAGACTCGGAATATCAGGATATTTAGAAGATTCATGCCAATTTGGAAATTCCCAAAAAGGAGATAGAAGAAACCCCTTTAACCCGAGAAGACAAGAAGAGGAACCAGAGCTTATCTCAGATAAGAGTGTTTGTGGAAAATGTAATACCTTCATGAAATGATTTAAAATCATTGCCGATAAATACAGAAACAGACGAAAACGCTCTGGCTTGAGATTCAATCTCATCTTCTTCATCTTCAATTGGGAACATCGTTAATGCCGTTTCGAAAAAAGTCTATTATGCCTCGGCTGCCATTACCTTGGGTATCTGGATTTTATAGCGCCATCGAAGGACGCAGCTGCGGACAAATTGGTGTAAAATCATCAATTGCAAAATGATCACCGTATGGGGATGTTCCTGGCAGAGAAAGAAGTAAGCCGGAATAATTAAAAAAATGAAATGGCTCCCGATATTAACGCTGGCGAGGAAAGAAGTATCTTTAAAAGCTGTTAAACTATAGTGGAGTTGATACCAAATTCCTTCTAAAAGCGCAAGCAGAGAGGCCCATGGAAGCATCTGCCAAAACATCGAGAATATTTCTGGGTTTTCGTTTATTATAAAAAAATCGACGAACTCTCGGGAAAAGACCCAGGCCGATAGTAACAAAATACTGGCTATGATGAACCATAACTTTAGGGCCGCTGAGAGGACTGTTATGATCGTGATTTTGTCCTGTTTTTCGCCCAAGAAGTTGGCGACGAGGATGCAATTCCCTTTGCCTAAGCTTTCGCTGAGAAATGACATGATGCGTAAAAGAGTGAAGATAATACCGAGTGCCGAAAATTCGCTAAAAGAGGTTCGATCAGCAATGACTTGTATGATCCAGCACCATGCAACGCCATTGATGAGGGAATTGAGTGATGATGGTATGCCGAAACGGACATATCTCCAGCACGTAGTAAGTGAAAAAGTACTATGTCCTGTATGAAAAATTTCCCGATTCCGTTTGGCAAAAAAAATGGGGAATATCGCTATGAGACTGCAAATTTGAGCGATGATCGTCGCGATGGCGCAGCCTAGCAATCCGCATTCCGGAAAACCTCCTTTGCCGAAGATGAGTAGGATGGCGAAGACAATGTCGACAATATGGGCGAAAACGATGAGTATGGGGAGTACATATGTTATTTTTCTTCCTGTAAAAAATGCTCCGATGGCCCCAAAAGTGGCACAATGGAAGGGGATGGATAATAGTAGCATTTTGAGATAAGGCACACCGGAAGCTTCAAGATTAGAAGCCAATAAATAGGGCGCTAAGATCCATAGGATAGGAAGTGCAAAGATGCCGATGCCAAAAGAAAGCCACAGCATTTGCCACACCGCTGGCCCTATCTGTGAAAATTGCTTTCTTCCATTAAAATGTCCGATAAAGACGCCGATAATGGAGATGAGATTCAGCAATACGGATTGTAAAACTTCGTACCATACCGCTACCCCGATGTGGACGTTAAAGGCTTCCTGAGAATAATGAGCCAAGATACAGCGTCCGGTTAGGCTCATGAGGCAGGTACTGGATGAAGCTAGAATCAGTGGCCATGTGATGGACCAAAGTTGTCGAGGGACGCTTCTGGCAGTGGACATAGAAATTATTAGCAAGCTCAATCTTTCCGGAAAGATGTTCTAGTGTGCGAGTATTCCATGAAGTCAATGTTCTAATAAAGAAAAATTGTAATAGGAAACGATTAGTTTGTATTCATTCTTCTCCATTTCTTCGTTTTTGGCTGTCGGAGTTCAATATTTAGCTAATATTCAACGACGAAAGGAAAGATATGAGATGGAAACTATTGATGATGATATCATGTTGTGTTTGCTGTAGTGACTTGGGAGCGATGAA
>JAITIW010000030.1 GCA_031279255.1 Puniceicoccales bacterium | reverse complement strand
GAATCATCAGGTAAGGGTCGAGTAGAGTTTTGGCTAATTCTATCTATCAGGGAGAGCTAAAGTTTTTTCTTTAGTTCTTCTTTTTAAACGAGTGTGCTGGGAAGGTTTTGGTCTCCCGTCAGAGAAATACTGTTATCTATTCTTGGAGTGCGAGATGATATGGCCATTCGTCCCGATTGGAATCAAGATGGCAATTTGGAATTTTTTGTTGTACCAGAAAATTGTGATATTCTTGTGCTGGCAGGGACTATTTCTTCACAAGCTCTACAAAGAAATAATAGTAATTATTGGCCTCTAAATGCAGGTTGGCATTTTCAATGTAACGCAGCAGCACATATGCCAGAATTTTTAGACCCTCAAAGAAATCCTTTGGGCATGGCAAATTTTCCGGGATTACAGAACGTTAATGATCAATATTTGGGTGGTGGCGATGTTCAGCTAATCATTACAGGTAACTGGGGAGATATAGGGAACGGAACAAAAGGCAACGGAGTTGCGTTTTTACAGTATATGCCTTGCATTGCCATCATTGAAACAGGATTTGATGTGGAGCTTTTATAGAAAATTTGAAATATTTAAATTTAATTTAAATTATAAATCTTATAAAAAATATGAAAAATAAATCCATTTTAAACATTGCAATGATATGTGGATGTATCGTATCTCAAACAAATGCAAATCCTTTAACGGAGAATGAAATTCAGCTTTTGGCTGAAGAATCTCGTTTTAAGATCCAGCAACTTGAAGATTCTCTCCATCGCGTTCATGCCCTTCAAGACCGTGAAACATTATTGGCCAGAATGATCGGATATATCTTAATAGCTGATTTAGCTAAAGCTACTAACGCAAACGAAGTCTTAACAGCTCCTTACATGGCCTCATTCATTCCTGTCGATCCAACGAGAGAATTATTGGATACTGGTCTTACAATTGGCGAGATAGATCTCAATCAGCTCTGTTATATGCTCAAACCATCTGAAGAAATGGGCCGTATTTTGCGCGAAAATGTAGTTCAACAACCTCGGAGAAATGCGAGTGAGCATGCAGCTTATCGCGCTACTCTTGCCCAATATATACCATCAATGGGATTTGTCGCGCCAATGTTTTTAGCCATACGAGATGATAGAGCGTCCATTCCCGAATTCGATCCAACTATTAAAGGGCTTATCGCTTTCCCGGCAGAAATGCAATCCGATAGCGTGGAATGTTTTACGACGTGGTATAGCAATATCCGCAGGAAGTTTGTGGAAACGGAAGCAGAGAGCCATGTAGCTCAGTCTTTTGCAGCTTTCTTGCAACACCTAGGGCTCGATTTCCTCATGAGGCATTTAGTTTCATCTCCAGGTGAGAAAAATGGAGCACTTTCGCTTTCGTTGGAAATTTTGAAAAAGCGGTATCCTGATACTTTAGCAGGTTTACAGGAAGTGAAAAGGGCTTTTGCAAACCCAGAAATTTTGGAACAGTATCCCCAGAATGTGAAAGAAATTGAACAGATTAAGAAAATTTTTCAAACTGTGATTAGGGATTAGAATTTTCATTTTTTTGCTAAACCGAAAAAGTTTGGCTCTTGTTTGGACAAGTTTACTAAAAAAATAAAATGGCCTGCAAATAGAAACGGGCCGTTTTATATTTGGTACGGAAGGAAATGTGGGGATTTTTACAACAATTGAATCAGATGTTAAGTGATTATCCTTCTTCTATGTTGTTATTTTTTCTCCCTGCAGAGAAGTTATAGTAAAAAGTTAAGCTTAAAACAAAGTAACATAAAGCAATCTACTTCCATTAGTGGATTGCTTCGTGTTTTATTCCATCTTACATGCGACAGCTGTGACGCGCAGGGTATGGCTACTTTTTACTTAAAAAGACAGACAAAATTTCTTTTAGCATTGACAATATGATCGATTTATATTTGACAAGTAGCCTCTTGGAAGGGATAAAAAGTCTGTGCCTATCATTTCCCGGGAATCGATCGAGAATATTCGACAAAATGTGGATATCTGCGATGTCGTCTCTACTTATGTACAATTGAAGCGCATAGGGGCTCGTTGGCGTGGCCTGAGTCCCTTTAATCAAGAAAAAACTCCTTCTTTTTTCGTCCTTCCTGAAAAGAAAATCTTCAAATGCTTTAGCTCAGGCCATGCCGGCGACGTTTTCAGGTTTCTTCAACTTAAAGAGAATTTCAATTTCCAGGAAGCAGTCGAATGGCTTTCCCAGCGCTATCACTTTCCGCTTCGTTATGAAGAAAACGGCCATTCTGCTCGTCCTCCCGAAAATGATTCAAAGGCACTCCTCGACATACATCAATTGGCGGAAACATTTTTCAAAGAATGCTGGAATGCCTCGTCGGTCTTGGCGGGACGTGTCAAAGACTATTGGCTAAAAGAACGCGCTTTCTCTTTTGAACTAGCGGAACACTACGGCATTGGCTTTGCTCCTCCTGACGATTCGGGAGAGCTGTTACAGCGATTGCGAAAAATATTTACGCAGGAAGCCATTAGTCATTCCGGACTTTTCTATCCCTCGCGTACCGAATCGGTTCTCTGGCCGAGATTTCGAGGGAGGTTAATGATCCCCATTCGAGATATCCATGGCCGAACGATCGCATTCGCTGGGCGGCAACTGGAAGGCATAACGCCGGCTCAAGACCCTGCCTACGAATCTAAGTACATCAACTCACCTCAAACACCTATTTTTCGCAAAGCAGAAATCCTTTTCGGGCTCGACCAGGCACGTCAGCACATTCAAAAAGATGAAGTTTTTCTTCTCGTCGAAGGGCAACTCGATGCACTGCGATGCCATTCGGTGGGGCTCCTAACCGCTGTCGCGCCCCAAGGAACCGGCGTAACCGATATGCAACTCCACCACCTCAGGCGCTATAGTCCTTCCCTGCGATGTTTTCTGGACAGTGATGAAGCGGGACAAAAAGCTGCTATGCGCGTCCTCGAAATGGCACTCAAGGAAGAGATGGAAATTCGATTCATTCTCCTGCCAAAAGGACAAGATCCCGATTTGTTCCTACGTGACAAATCACATGCCTCTTTAAAAGATCTAGAGTCTCTTACGTGCTCCGCCATGGCCTTTGCCCTTCAGCATTTACTGCCACAGGGAATGACATCGGGGATCCATGAAAAGGAACGAGCACTACAGACGATTTTTAAACTCATCGTTCCCCTCTCTTCCATCATCATTCGCGAAGCCTATCTGCAGGAAATTTCGCAACTCATGGCCATTGATTATCGCTCTGTCCTGGGCGATTTCGAACATTTTGAAAACCAGACAAGATTGACGCCGATCGTATCAATCCATTCATCTGATCACCTTCATGCCCTCCCGAATACAACAGAGGTAAATGATAAAATTCACTCCATCACCTATGATCTTCTATCCCTCATCATCCATCACGAGACCCTCGGAGCTCCTCTTGCTCGTATTGTTGAGAAGGCATGGTTAGATGAAAAGGATTCTCATCATGCACTCCTATGGCATCTTTTGGAAAATTTTCGCGAAGGTACGTGGTACGGCTGGGATCATTTAAATGAAAGTTTTAGCCCACAGGAATGCGAACAACTGTATACCCTATTGGCCACCAGCGATTTTTTTGATAATCCATTAGGGACCGCCAACCTATGTCTTCGTAAGTTGCATAAAGATCATATTCAAAAAATGATGAAAGAAATTATACCGTCGAAGTGTCATTTTCTTGCCAAAGGGGAGGAAAAAATACTGAGTCACGAGGAGGACATCGAGTACCTGATTCGCAAAAAAATGGATTTACGACATTTATTACAAAACCCGCCGCAACTGTCACCGCACGACATATCTCAATAGCATCACTCATGGATACAAAATCATCAGAAATAATGACGGACAGCGCCGAAATGAATGAACGCGTGCGTCAACTCATACGACAAGCGAGAGAACAAGGTTATCTCACCTTAGCCGACATCGGCGATCAACTGCCGGAAATCTCGGACAGTCCGGAGGAGATCGAAAATATCATCAACATTCTCGATAATCTTGAAATCGAAATACTCGATGGCGATGAGGTAGAAGCCTATCGTCAACGCCTCGACGAAGAGAATTTTTCGAATTTATCTTCAGCTGAAATCGCAGAAGATCCGGTACGCATGTATCTGCGCCAAATGGGACAAGTTCCTCTCTTGACGCGCAATGAAGAAATTTCCATCTCGAAACGCATCGAAAATGCCGAACTACAGGCACAGGATGAATTATTTACCATTCACCTCACGGCAGAATTCCAAATCAATTTGGCGGAACGTCTTCTGCAGCGCGAGGAGCGTTTCGATCGCATTGTCCTTGACAAAAAAATCGAAAGCCGCGAGGTTTATTACCGCATCCTCACACGATCGCTTGAGGAGAGCAAAATGCTGCTACAGTGCATACGAGATGCCTGGCAGGAACAGCGTAAAGCTGGCCATGACGAAGCTAAATGCAAAAAAACAGCGATGCGGCTGAGGCAGTTTCAGCTACAGCTCAGGACAGTCCTAAAGCGTTTTTGCTTCAAGATGAAAGTCTTCGAAGATTTACTTGAAAAATACCGCCCCGATCTGCGGCAAATTGAGCAATTGGCTCAGGAAAAAAAGCACGTCGAAAAGATGTTGGCCCAAGGCGGTAATACGGACAATGCCTATCAGGAACGTATCGATAAGGCCATCGACAAATTGGAGACAAAGTTGGAGGTCGATCCGTTTCGTTTTTTGGAAATTGTCAAAAATTTCAGGGAACACATGGCCCAGGCACATATCGCCAAAAAAGAGATGGTAGCGGCCAATCTCCGCCTCGTTGTCAGCATCGCCAAAAAATATACCAACCGTGGCCTGACCTTCTTAGATCTGATCCAGGAGGGCAATATGGGGCTGATGAAAGCCGTCGAAAAATTCGAGTACCGCCGAGGCTACAAGTTTTCAACCTACGCCACATGGTGGATCCGGCAAGCCATTACGCGAGCCATTGCCGATCAGGCACGGACTATCCGCATTCCGGTTCATATGATCGAAGTACTCAATCGCATCACGCAGATTCAGAAACAATTGTTTCAGGAGCTCGGCCGCGAAGCTACGGCCGAAGAGGTGATGGAGGAAGCCGATATGCCACTGGAGCGCGTTCAGACGATCATGAAAATGGCGCAACAATCCATCTCACTTCAAACACCCGTCGGCGATGGGGATGATGCGTGCTTTGGCGATTTTCTGGAAGATAACACGGCCGAAAATCCCTACGACATGACGGCTTTTAGCCTATTGCGGGAAAAGATAGAGACCGTTCTGACGACCCTCAACGAACGCGAGCGTGAGGTTCTGACCCTTCGCTTTGGACTTAGGGATGGCTATAGCCGCACACTGGAAGAGGTCGGCAAGATGTTTCATGTCACTCGCGAACGTATTCGCCAAATTGAGGCCAAGGCTCTGAGGAAAATGCGCCACCCTACGCGCATTCGCCAATTGAATGGATTTTTTGAAGGAGATTTTAGTCTCGAAGGGCCCAGTTTCGAAGAATTTGCCGGTGAGCAGCATTCAGAAGCAGAACTTCTGTCGCAAACGGTAGAAAATGATCTTTCGCTGGAGGGTACAGTAGCAAAATAATGCATCGGTGGAAACATTTCCTGTAATGTCATCGCCGTTCCCTTTAAAGCATAGTGGTGGGTCATTCCAACATACATCAATTGCTCCATTCCCACTCAACGACATTCCGCCGCCTTCAGAGCCCTAAAGGGCTCCCGCCCGCTGCGCGGGCTGCGATGAAGCAAAATGAAAATTTTTCATTTTGTTTCATCGCGAAGGCGGCGGCAAAAGCAACCGCGATAAACGATGGCGAAAAAAACAACAGTAAAGGAAATGCCACAAGCGTAGAAAAAAATACCACATGTATATTCTGCTCTCCGAATACTCACGTTATTTCTAACTTCAAACTCAGTCTCCATCTCCACTTATCGCGATGAGATCCGAGCCAAGTCCCAAAAATCACCCGGCATTTGTTCGGCACAGAAGTAAAAATCCTGACTATTCAAGTGATAATCTAGCGCTATACGAACCGAACGCAAAAAAAGGTCTTTCCGGCCTATACGTTGAGCCAAAACGCGATTCCAATGGAAGTCACCATAGGTCTTATCGCCCAAGATCGGACATTTCCTCAATGCACATTGTACGCGTAACTGATGCGTCCGGCCCGTATGCGGACAGAGACAAAAGCGCCACAAGGAATCAGCACCGATCCGTACCGTTTCCATAATTTCGTAATGCGTCTCGGCCAAAACTCCATCGACATCTCGATGCGCTCGGAGGACAGAAGCTGTCCGTGTCTCAGACAGAGTATCGCGCCATATGCCGGATTTCGGAAGAGCCGCTCCTTTTTTTACCCACGCCTGGTATGTCTTATGACAACGCCGGTCCCTAAAAGCATGCCTCACCGCATCAGCTACTTTCTCATTCAGCGTCACGAGCATCACGCCGGACGTGGGCGCATCCAATCGATGGAGTACGAACAAAGCATTTCTATCGGGTAAATGATAGCATTCTTTTTCAAAATCATAAACATAGGGAGCTATGGCCTTCGGAGAAGAGGTATGGTGCACATTAGGATGTGTTCTAGATCCCGATGGCTTGGCGATGGCCACAAGACCATTCACATCCTCTTTTAGGATTTCTACACCGGACGAGAGGTATTTCCGAATTTCAGAAGCCACATTGCCAAAAATCTCATCCCTTTGAAAAAACGTTTCAAGTCTTATTCCGTGCCTTGAAATAATTTCCTGAGCTTTTTACCTTGCCAATGAGGATTTACATCACAGCGTGCGGAAAATTTCCAGCAGACCGGGGCCCTTAGCTCAGCGGTCAGAGCAGGGGACTCATAATCCCTTGGTCGTGGGTTCGAATCCCTCAGGGCCCACCAAGGAGTAACGTTTATTTATCCAAGAAGCGCATCTCAAATCAATGGCTGAGCTTCTTTTAAAATTATATTCACTCCAATCCAAAGCGAGCATGATGATACTCGTCCCGTAATTTATTGCGAACATGGGTTAGTCCACAGTTTACAGAAAGAAAATCCTGTTCACAGACTCTTATGCGAGTATGACAAAGGTCGCTGTTTATATTATCATATATCTCGTCAATCACTTTGAGGCATTTCTCAGGATCCTTAACGAAATCGATGTTTCTATCTCTTCTCGAATACTTGATATTTGGCATCCCCAAATTAATAAAGGCAGCATTAAATTTTTTCTCAATGTACTCCAGTACATGAATACTCCTGTTTCGATATTCTTCTATTGCCTCTTTTCCACATCTCTCATCCGCTCCAAGCTCACATTTACGTACCTCTTTTATTCGCATACGTAATGTCCAAATTGCGGTCACAATCGCAGCACATGCTATTGTGCCCTGAAAGATATCATACCAATTAAGAGAAGCTTCTATCATTGTAGCAAACAGAGTAATTTTCCCTTCCTCACAACAAGCCAAAAATCAGTCCCTAAAACATCCTTGGCCATTCTTTAAAACAGCGTACAAGATCATTTGGCGCCTCGACTTGAATTTTCATCAATTTTCTCTTAAAATATCTTTTCATGAAAGTACTCGTCACCGGCGGCAACGGATTCTTGGGGCAGCATCTGGTTCCACTCCTTCTACGGCGCGATCTACATGTCCGTGTTCTGGGTCGTCAGGAACGATATGCCCTGAATCTTCCCGTCGAGTACTATCGTGGCGATATCCAAAATTTTTCAGATCTTCTGCAGGCAACACGCGATGTGGAAGCTGTCTTTCACCTCGCCTCGAAAGCCGGAATTGAATCTCATCCGAAACTCTACAATGCCATCAATGTCCAAGGAACGCTCAACATCATCGAGGCCTGCCGGAAAAATCACGTTCCGAAATGCATCTACACCAGCTCCCCATGCGTAGTTTTCAATGGGAAAGATATTCGCCATGGCGATGAATCCCTACCCTACTCCCCATACCCGCTCTGTGATTACGCCCGGACCAAAATCCAGGCCGAAAAATTCATCTTGGAAGCCAATTCCAGCACCCTAAAAACGATAGCGTTGCGTCCTCATCTTCTCTTCGGTCATGGTGATCAACATCTCATCCCACGCATCCTGCAACGTTCACGATTAAGACGACTGGTCCGGATCGGATCCGGAAAAAATCTCGTCGACATGACCCACATCGACAATGCTGCCTATGCGCATGAACTGGCATTCCTAGCACTCTTACAAGGACACCCCGGCGGAAAAGCTTATTTCATCGGTCAAGAACGCCCTCTTCCTCTGTGGGACACCGTAGAGGGTATATTATGCCGCCTCGGCTATCCCAAAGTGACGCATAGCATTCCCTTCGGCATGGCCTATGGCATCGGCTATGTTCTGGAAAAGATCTCTCATCTGCGAAAAAACCACCCAGAACCTATCATGACACGTTTCCTGGCCATAGCTCTCAGCCGCGACCACTACTTCTCGCATCGCGCCGCCCGAGAAGAGCTAGGTTATATCCCTAAAACTTCCATCGAGGAGGCGATGAAGGACTATGATCACTCCTGAGATGCATCCATCCGCCTAAAGACCATACTTTTGTTATTTCTTTCCAACAAAAAACCTTAAGAAGCTACGGTGCGACGAAGGGCGCGCAAGAGGCATAAAATGTTGGATTGATGATGAATATCGCTATCTCCACTTCCGTATTAGAGCCGCTAGCCGCTGTCCACCGGAAACCCTAATGACCTGTCCTGTAGTGAGCCAAGAGGCCTTTCCCGATGCCAGGAATAAAATTGTATTCGCCATCTTCCGGCTGGCCGATGCGCTCGAGAAGGATTTTAGCAAAACCTGCTGTTCCAGATTTTGATCGATATGGGCAGTTTGGGTCGGCTCTGAGGCGACTACATCAACGGTAATGCCATGGGAAGGCTAGTTCGGTCACCACACTTCGCGTCAGGGCTTTGATAGCCACTTTACTGGCCCCATAAAGATTCGGATGGCCATGTTCTTCTAGGCTGCATCCCTGTGCTCAGGTCGATGGCCCGTAGCCACAGCATCGCCTCGCAAATTCCTACGTCAACAGGAGTATAGCCCTGCACATTAACACTGAAAATCCTATCTATAAGCGTCTCCGTCACGTGGAAAATCGTATCGTCGTTCTCTTCGCAGTCCGCTGCATTATTTACCAGAATCCACACGGGGCTCAATTTCTCCTATACCGTGTCGAAAATCCTTCCTATCGGCTCCCAAAGACGCCATGTCTTCCTCCCGAATCAGGTAATCCTTTGTCCATGCCTTGTATTTTATTCTCCACTTCCTGAGTATCGCCGGAATGCAGCTGGTGGTAACGGTTCACTCCGTTCTGCGCCGTCTTCGTCCCATCGAAGACTGAGAAAATTCTCTTATAAGTCATGGCCACTTTGGCACCTTCTTCGCCAAACTCCAGCGCCATCACTATATCGATACCCATGGGATTATGGATACCTGTGACCCAAACGACCTGATTCTCGAGACCTAGATCCATAGACAATCAGGGATAAATAAACCCAAAATCTTCCATTTTCTTTCATGGTCGGGCTGAAGAGATTCGAACTCTTGACCCCTTGCACCCCATGCAAGTGCGCTACCAGACTGCGCCACAGCCCGCCAAACGTTGTTGATCGTGAAACTCAGTATGAAAAGTCAATGGCGCAATCCTTCTGGTCGATTCGGCATCCATATATGTGTCCAACAGCGATCCCAAAGCGCCAGAATCATAAAATAAATACCCATTCCCACAAAAACGAGTCCAAACAGCGAAGCCATATGATGTGCCCTCGATATATTCGGCCCAATTATCCCTGATTGAAGTAAAAACGCCAAAACACCTCCCATGCTAGCCGCTGAGACCAAAATCCCAGCAACGGGTTTTATAAAGACATGTGTAGGAAATTTTACACCTAGGGAATTCCACTGCGACCGTAGATAAATGGCCTGAAACATAACCGCTAACGCATTGGCACAGGCGATACCTAGCACGCGAAAATGTCGCATCAGTAAAAGGATTAACGACAGATTTATGACAAAAGCATAAGCTGAAGCCCTTACAGGTGCCCGCATATTTTTCTTGGCATGATACATACGCGTGAAAAAGGTCGAAAGTGCGTAAAATGGCAGTGCCATGGAAAAAACTCTCAATACCGGAAGTGCTGATGCGACATCTTCTACCCGAAATTGTCCCCATGTAAAGAGCGTCAGGAGAATATCACGACCTAAAAGAAAAAGACCTACGGCTGCCGGAATACTAATGACCAATACAGCTAAAATTCCATGTAAGGATTGCCGAAAAAACTCTTCATCGCAACAAATGGCCGAGCTTCGAGACATTTTTGGGAAAAACAAGGTGGTGACAGCAATGACAAAAATACCGAGCGGCAAATCGATCAATCGATCGGCGATATAGAGCAGCGAAATCGCATTGGTCTGAAGCGAGAATGCCAAAAACCGAGAAACAGCGAGATTGAGCTGTGCCACAGCCGCACCGCCTAAGCCTGGCAGAAAAAGTTTCTGCAGTTCGCTCAACGCCGGAGAAGAACTTAAATCCCATCGCGGTACCCACGATTGGCACCGTAATTGCTTCACGAGTAGAAGCATCGGGATGAAGCCCCCCACGAGTACACCGGCGGATAGGCAATAGACCTTTACATGGGCCTCAAATTTGAAAAAATTGACTATTAATAAACTGGCGATCATGCTCATATTCATCCAAAGGGATGGCGTAGCGGCCCAAAAGAAATGTTCCAGAACATTGAGTACGGCTGCCAGTAAGGCTGTTAAACAGATGAAACATGTGAATGGTAATAAAATAATAGCCAGCTGAAAACCAAAATACCATCGATCTTCCAATCCTGGGATACGACCTAATCTCCAAAAAAGACCTATACCGCACAGGACAATTCCTATGAGCACCAGCATTGCTCGTGAAATGACTCGATTGAGCAACGCAAATGCCGCATGGCTATCCTGCCGATGATACTCTTGCGAAAAAATAGGAATCAGGGCGGATGTAAGAGCACCCTCACCTAAAAGTTTCCGAAAGAGATTGGGCAATGTAAAAGCAAAAAGAAAAGCGGCGCTGATAGCCGATGTTCCAAAAGTCGCAAATAAAACGACATCCCGAATAAATCCCGACAGGCGCGAAAAAGCTGTTATCGAAGAAACGCCGCAAAATTTACGCGATAGAACCATATTGGCCATAGCCGAACAATATCGTTCCAAACAGAACTTCTTCCTTAGGCAATGCTATTTTAAGTGTTTCACTTTCAAAAAGATTTCTCATAGTGAAGACAGCTTTTAAAGCTAGCTGAACAAATTAATGTAATATCTCTCTGCTTTATATGGATCCATCTTTATCGAATACGCGCAAAAATTGGGACACCTATTTCATGAACTTGGTAGCACTCATTTCCAGTCGATCCACATGCCTGAGGTGTCACATCGGAGCTCTTTTGGTCAAAGAACACCGTATCTTGGCAACGGGATATAATGGTGCCCCGCCTGGTATTCCTCACTGTTCCGAAGTGGGTTGTCTACGGCAACAGATGAATATTCCTTCCGGCGAACGTTCTGAATTATGCCGTGCTATACATGCGGAACAAAATGCTCTCCTGCAATGCGCTCGCTTCGGCGTATCGTCTGAGGGTTCCACTCTGTATTGCACCTACTTTCCATGCACCCATTGTGTCAAATCACTCCTTTCGGCCAAAATCGTCCGTATCGTTTATCAACAGGACTACCCTGACGATCTAGCGAAGCAATTGCTCGCCCAAACACAACCCAAGGTCATTATAGACCTGTGGATGCCTCAACAAAATTCACTTTAGGGTTGAAAACTTTTTTTTAAAAATCAGTCTTTTCTAAAAAGGGACTATGGAGCAAAAGAAACAACACCCTATTCGGGAAATCGCATTTTTTGGAACTCAGGAATACGATCGAATTTCCTTCGACACCTGGAATAAAAATTACAGATATAAAATCACTTATCATACCCAGAGGTTATCGGAAAATACTCTCAGCTTCCTGGGGAGTGCCAACGTCGTATGTGCCTTCGTAAATGATGATCTCAATGCTAAGACCCTGCAGAGCCTTAGCGACCATGGAGTGGAGCTGCTCGTCATGCGATGTGCTGGATTTAATAATATCGACCTCGAATATGCCCGTGGAAAGATATCGATGGCTCGTGTGCCCGCTTATTCCCCTTATGCCGTTGCGGAACATGCCTTAACACTCCTGCTGTCGCTCAATCGTAAGATCCACAGAGCTTACGCCCGAACAAGGGAATACAATTTCTCCCTCGAGGGATTATTGGGCATTGATCTACACGGCAAGACATTTGGCGTGATCGGAACAGGGAAAATCGGTCACATTTTTTGCCAATTACTCCAGGGATTCCAGGCACATATACTGGCTTATGACCCCTATCCTAATCCAGAAACTGTGAAATTAAATAATACCCACTATGCCTCTTTAGACGAAATTTACCACGAAGCCGATGCCATTTCACTCCACTGCCCCATGACTCCAGAGTGTTATCATATGATTCACCAAGAATCTATTGCAAAGATGAAAGCTGGCGTTATCCTCATCAATACTAGCCGAGGAGGACTCATTGATACCGAAGCTCTGATAAAAGGTCTCAAAGCAGGCATTATCGGTGCGGCTGGCCTAGATGTCTATGAGCATGAGGGAGATTACTTCTTCCAAGACCTATCCAATAGACGCATTTCCGATGATATCTTGGCACAACTTCTGTCATTCAACAACGTCATTCTTACCGCCCATCAAGCCTTTTTCACGCAGGAGGCATTGGATAATATCGCTATTACGACACTTGAAAATATCCGTTCTTACGAGCTTGGAGAAACGCTAAAGAACGCCATCCCTTAGGCCAAACACCTACCTCACGTAAAACAACTCTCTTACTGGCAGAAGCAGAATGTTGACATGTCCAGTTACTTTTACGCGTCGTGTTCGATGGGGTTCTCGGAAACGATCTCAAAGAGCATCTCGACCACAACTTCTGGATGCAAACGAATTTCGGCCTGATGACGTCCTAATTCTTTTACCGAATCCATGTGAAGCTTTTTGCGGTCGATCTCAAAACCTGCTTCGCGCAAGCGCTCGAGCAAATCCGTATGCGTAATGGCCCCGAACATCTTGCCTTTGGCGCCAGTCTTGACCGAGAAGACAATCGACAGAGCGAGCAACTGTTCTTTAAGATTCTTAGCTCCTGCCAATTCATTCTTCTCACGCGCTTCGCGGCGCTTCAACAATGCCTCTACCTGGCGGCGATTCGCATGCGTGACTGGAATAGCTTTTTTTCTCGGCAATAAAAAATTACGAGCATAACCCGCCCGAACGCTCACTTTAGCGCCCTCAGCGCCCAATCCATCGATCTTTTCCAGTAATAAAACTTCTGCTGTAGCCATATTTTCTACTCCCTAAAAAGGTATATCATCGTCTAGATCCTGCGTGGGTGCTGGAACTGACACTTCGCGACCTAGTTTTTCGCGTTCAAAAGACGAAGCGACAGAGGGTTTTGGTCCCTCGTTGGCAATTTCATGAGCCATTTCATCATTACGCGCACCGACAAATTGGAAATTTTCCAAGACGACCACTAGACGACTGCGCTTTTCTCCATTGGTCGACTCCCACTGATCCAGACGCAGACGACCTTCGACGAGAATCGGTTTTCCCTTCGAAAAAAATTTCGATACCACTTCGGCCTGACGACCAAATGACTCGACATCGACAAAAGTCGTCTCTTCGCGATTTTCTCCACTCTGGGATTTAAAATTGCGGCTCATCGCCATTCCGAATTTAACAATCGCCAAACCCGCATCTGTCGTACGTATCTCAGGATCACGGGTCAAATTCCCCATCAATATCACTCGATTATAGGATGCCATAACAACAAGGAAATAAAACCTTTAATAATGCTCAATCAAAATACGATCGATCGTCTTATCGAGCTGAAATTTCTCCTTGATGGCTTTGGGTAATGACGAATCGCCGGTAAATAAGACCTCCAAATAGATTCCGGAAGTAAAATGGCGATCTACGGAGCGCTCAAAATTTTTCTGACCATCGTTGATGAATTCACTAATGGAAGCTCCTAAGTCTGTCATCACGCGACGAATTTTTTCCGTGAGCACCTCTAGAGATTCCGTATAATGCCGCATGTCCAAAATAAAATTAGCCTTATAACGATTGCTCTGCATAGTGAATCCTCCTTTAAGAATAAAAGTCTAGATGCGAGGATTCTCGGCTTTGTCAAGCAGGAGCTTTAATTGAAATATCCATGACGGCAAAGCTTTCTCAATATGCTGCTGTTCCGATTCCGAAAAATGCCCCAAAACATGGTCCTTGAGGTCCATCTCAGGATATTTTTTTGGCCCGATACCCAAGCGAAATCTTGCGAAACCAGGCCCAACATGAGTCAATACATCTTCCACTCCATGATGGCCGGCTGTCCCCGGACGTAATGTTACATTTAGTAGACCCAAAGGGACCGTGATGTCATCGCAGCAGAGCAATACGTTCTGACTATTTTTTTTAAAGAACGAGAGCCACAATTGAAGATTTTGGCCCGATTCATTCATGAACCCCATCGTTTTTACAAAATAACAACGCCGACCAGAGCGATTCATATGAACCCAAGAACAGCGCAGTTTGGAATCCGTATGCCACATCGGTTGCGGCATGAGAGAAGCCACACAGGCATCTACGAAATCAGCGCCTAAATTATGCCGTGTCTGACGATAGGAAACTCCTTCATTCCCAAGTCCCACAATCACATCAAAAGCCATGAGAACATTTGCCTCATCCTTCGCTCTCCGTCGCCGTTTTATCCGCTTCAGATGCTTTCGCCTCCTCTTCCACAGGTTTCGAACAACTCACCACGACAACTTCGGGATCACCCAGATAACTGATGCCGGGCAAAACGGGTAAATCTTTCACATGGATTCTCTCTCCAGCATGCAAATGAGAAATATCGATCTCGATGAAATCGACGATATCCCGCAACAGACAACGAATGAAAATTTCATGGCGCAGTATTTCCAAAGTAGCATTTTCCGTCTTCACCCCTACTGCTTCTCCTTTCATCACGACGGGAATAGCAAATACCGATGCCTCGTCTTCCGCCACTTCCTTGAAATCGATGTGCATCCATTCATCGGAAATGACATCTTTCTGAATCTGAGCAATTGTTGCCAGCATTTTTTTCCGCTTCTCGTCCTCCACTTCCACAATAGCGGCACCGGTACCCTTCGCCTTCAATAAGGTACAAAAGTCCTTACTTCTCACACCGAGTAGACGAGTACCTGACTTCCCATAAATCACAGCCGGAATGATGCCCTGTGCGCGTAGACGGTTTACGGCATGACGTCCCCTCACTTCCCGTGAAATAACCGATATATTCAATGATTTCATAATAATTTTCGCTACGCGTTTTGAATACAATAACCGATGAGCATCCTCATGCTCTAGAGCTATTGTTCGGAGAATCAACTGAAAATTTATGAAAGCGCAAGATTTCAAACGACACTATTTTCATATCTTATCTCATCATAACATTAAAAAATGCCATTACTTGCATTTTAACTTGAAAGCCTGTCATGTTTCTCCTATAATAGCCTCCATCATGGGAAAGGAAGGTTTAACTAAAAGTTCTTCGGCAACTGAGAAGGAAGCATGTCCAAAAACGGCCACAGCGGCAGCTCAAAAGAAGGCGTGCCCCAAAACAATCACAACAGAAGTTTCAGGGACAGAAATTGTGGCCGATGTGGATATCGGCTGGGGTAATAAGCTCTTTATCCGCGGCGAAGGCTGTGGTCTCAGCTGGGAGAAAGGTGTTCCGATGCAGAATATCGAAAACCACCTCTGGTATTGGAAATGTCCGGGGAAATGTCCGGAAAATTTTCAGTACAAGCTGCTGATCAATGATCACATCTGGGCATTGGGCGAAAACCTAACCGCCAATCGCGGCACGAAAAACTTCACCGAACCGTCTTTCTAAAATCTTGGGAAGAAAGTGATGAAGTGTTTCCCTTTTTTTATTATGACCGTAATTCAGCCGTAAGATGCTCTATTTCCTCAGGTGATAGCTGAGTAAAGCCACCCATTCCCAAAAACCTTTTAACTTGCTGGAATAGTATATCTTGCCATTTGCCCGCCTTTGAGCCCTTCGGGCTCTAGCCCGCTGCGCGGGCTCGCGGTTAAGAAAAAATGCAAAGCGGGAGCTTTCATTTTTTCTTACCGCAAAGGCGGATGAAAAGGCCCGACAGAATGCCAACGTTTGGCAAGGAGGCTGTCGCTCAGTAAAGACCCGACTAAAGCCAGCCGCTTAAAAAGCCCTAAGAAAAGAAAACCTCAGTTCTTTAGCCCTTTTGATCAACCGCTGGGCGGTAATCATCGAATAGATCCATCAGGAGTGTGGCCACAGCGAGCAAATTTCCCTTGCTGGGGGTGGTATGATCTGTAAGATATCTATCCAAATGATCGACTGTTATGGAAGCCGCTTCCTCTGATGTTTTTCCGTTTACGGCGGCCGGTAAATTCTCAAAAAATTCCGTATAAGCATCATAATCGGCCTGTTCAGATCCTGTCAATTCTTGAACGGCACTATTAAGTTCGTTTTTGAAAGTATTCAACTGTTCTGGGTCATTCGATAGTAGTATTTCGAAAAGATCAACTCCCGAAAAGATATTTGTTGTCTTATCGGCTTTATCAAGACCTTCTAACATCATCATTACGCATCCATCATAACCAAAAGATTCATCAAAAAGCATAACCTCGCCACCAGAAGCGGCCACAAAGGCAGCTGTCAAACCAACAGTTGCTATCTGCAAACTGTATGCCTCAGAATCTTTTTTTTCTTTCTCAGGATCGAGCCAATTCATCATAGCTTGTAGGATTTCTGACGAATTGTCGGCTGAGATATTTCCCCATGCCCCTCCACCGACGATGTCATTTCCGTCGCCTGAGCTCTCTCCCGGTGTGTTGCCACCGCCATCGCTACTACCACTGCTACTGCCGGAAGATGCACCGGAACTCGCAAGAGTGCCTCTCCAATCGACGGCCCAGGCATCATCATTGACGGCTCTCCATACATTGGAGGTGCTGCCACTGCCGTCATAAGTCGGCAGTTCATGTTCTCCGGTGAGGGATTTAAACCACTCGACCCGGCCGCCGATAAATCCGATCAGTCCACCGCTGTCGCCCCAAATACCACCATCACGGCCGTCACCCGAACCTTCAATGGAATTCCAAATACCTTCTTCATTTAATCCACGCGTCCAGAGGAGTGGCATATGGGCTGTCGCCTTCCGGCTGTTGAGATTCGAGACGAAACAGAGGCTCAGAGGCATGTTTTGGAAACCATCATCAAAAGTATTTTCTGATTTATTCCAAATCTGTTTAGGCCTGACACTACCTACGTACTCACCGAAGAAATGACACAAAAATCCTGCAGCGGTGTATTTGTTCACCAGAGGATCGAAATCGAAGGCCACTAAACGAGGATCGTTCAAATATCCTCGCTTGGCCAGTTCGGCGATCCAATCGTGAGCCGTAGCTTCTGGGCTGAGGCTAATCGTCCCTAAGTCACCCGTCCAGCCCTGGATGTAGCTCTCGTAGGCGAGAATAATTTGCCGCATATAGTTCGCCGCCCGTGTCTTCTGTGCCGACTGAATACCTTTGCGTACCGCCACCATCAAGATGGCCGCTAAAATAGCGATGATGGCGATGACGACCAGTAATTCGATCAGTGTAAAAGCAGCATTTTTTCTTGACTTATTGCCCGCAGCCCTGTCACACTGCCATTCTGTGGCTCTGAATTCTATTCCCATACCCCATACTATATAATACGCAATTTTATTCTATACATTTTATCGGAGATGCAATGGGGAAATTTTTCAGCTTACTTCCCGCAGAGGTTTCCTAAACGTTCTACGTAAAAATCCATGATGCGATACGCTCCCAAGACATAAGCTATAGCCCCTAAGGATAAGAAAGGACCGAAAGGAATCTGCGTCAGCAATGTCCAGGATTTTCTTCGCTGATGATGGCTATAGAGAATGTAGGGAATCAAAATCAATGTCCCCAGTAAACTACCTCCGAAAA
>JAITIW010000014.1 GCA_031279255.1 Puniceicoccales bacterium | reverse complement strand
ATCGGGTATTCCTTAAGGATGACGTCCCAAAATTCCTCTGGCTTTGCATTTTGTTTTCCGGCTATGACATCTCCTGGAACAAGGGATTGGTAAGCGGGATACTGAACGCGATCCGCTTTGACGTAATTGACTAATTTCAGGCGATCCCTAGCGCTCATGTCTTTAATAGCAGCAAAAAACTCATCCGGTTTTGCCCCAGACTTGCAAACCACAAAGTCCTGAATCGGGGGAAGATTTGTCTGGCCACTGGCCTTGATTGAATTATACAATTCCAGGCGTTTGTTAACGTCCGTTTCTTTAATGGCAGCAAAAAAATCATCCCACGATGCCTTGGCTTTGGCGGCTAAAAAAACCTGAATCGGGGGAAGAGTTCGCTGGCCACTATTAAGGGCTAAACGATAAAATTCGCAACGCAATCCGGGGGATAATTTCTGAAGTCCCTTCAAGAGACGAGAAGGAGAAAAGCTAAACGCACCATGACTACGGAGTTGCGAAAAAATTTCCCCAGCATCTTTGGAAATTTCTCTCGGCATTCTGCCAAGCCAAATACAGGTACGAATCGCATCAGAGGCCAGAGTATTCATATTTAATACACCATCCGCTATTTTTGTATTGCGCTCAGCCACCCATGGAGCGCCGCCCATAGCCGACGCGAGGGCACTCGTGAGAAGAGGTCTCGTACTTGAATCTTCCATAAGCGCAAGTAAGGCTCTGTCTGCTTCTCCACCGGATAACCCCTGTTTTTCCTCCTCCGCAATCAATTGCACCAATTGTAAAATCTGGGTCTTGGCCGTATGGTTTTTCGGATCCCGAACGCGATCCAACAGAGATCGCGATGTTGCGGAAGTTTGAATCTGCTCTCTGAGGCTTTGAACTGTGCTCGCATAAGCAGACCCAGAGGCAGGAGCGCCAGCGGCAGCCCGCTGAATAGGTGGAGCTCCCGCTATATCGGAAAGCCTAAAAAAGTCACGCCCATTTTTCTGGTAAACCCTCATGTGATTTGACATCCCAGAGGCCCCTACAGGCCCAAACGGGACAAATCCTGTAATCTTAGTACTACTCATAATCCTTACTCCATCCTAAACAGCGGCCTATTCGGCTACAGTTACAGTTACACACTTGGTAATAATGAATTTTCCTAAATCCGCAAATGATAAAACCATTTGCTTACAAGTGAGCTTGCAGGGCAAGAGCGGAAAACTTTCCCTTATATCAAGAATCTGCGTGATAAATTTCTTGCGCTTGGGCTAGGAATGCTCTTGCTTCTTTTCCCATGACAGCATCAACTTGCCTTTTTTTAGCTACTCAGGAAACGACCGCCGTTCAACCGAATGGCAGCATTCAAATTCTCATCTTTATTCTGCTCTTTGCCGGGATGTGGTTCCTCATGATCGCTCCGCAGCGAAAACGACAGAAGCAGCACGATAAGATGATCCAGGAATTAAAGAATGGCGATGACATCATGACGAGCGCCGGGATTTATGCCACGATTGTATCCATTAAGCCCGATCGCTTTGTCATCAAAATTGCAGAGAATGTGAAGGTCGAAGTCCACAAATCTTCCATCCAGTGTAGGCTCCCAAAGGTCCAGGAATAGCGCCATTCCGATGCATAAATTCAAGAGATTCGCAGTCGTTGTATCGTGAAAAAGTCTCTCTGGTTCAAAAGTTTCCTATTGCTTCTCCTGATCATTTGGGCATGGCAAAGTCTATTGCCACTCCATTCACGTTCGTTCGAATCCTTCATTCAACACCGCGCCAAGGCCCATGTGGAGGATTTTCAGTCCTTTTTTCAAAAGGCGCAAGATTCTGTACGGGAAGGTCATGATGCGACTCTTTATCTGGCCCTGCAGCGACTCGCTAAAGAAAATGAAGTCGATTTGGCCAGATTTTTTCCGGATATTCGACTGGCCGATATTAAGAACATCGAACGGCGTAACAACATTCTTCTTCGTGCTTTATTGAAGGAATGCCAGAGCTCGCTCCCGCGCGGATTGGATCTAGCCGGCGGTGTAGCCTTTATTCTAGAAATCGATGAACAGGCCCATACCACGAGCCAGCAAACAGGGACATCGCTCGATAAAGCCATCGAAATCATGTCGCGCCGCATCGATGGCATGGGAGTCGCTGAGCCCATCATTCGTGCCCACGGCGATCGTCAAATCGAGGTACAATTACCGGGTGTTTCCACTAAAGATAATCCCGAAGTCATCGATGTCCTCAAAAAACCGGCGAAATTGGAATTTCGCATCGTTCATCCGCAGCAACAGCCGCAGAATCTTTCCGATACACCTCCTCTGGGCTATGAACTGCTCATGGCCGAACGAGAAGACCATAAAAGTGGAGAAATTCAAAAGATTCCTTACTTCGTCAAACGCGTCCCGGAAATGACCGGGAAATCGGTGCAAAATGCCCAGGTGATGATGAATGCTTACGGCGGGTATGAAATCAGTCTTTCCATGACACCTGAAGGGAAGGAACGTTTCGCCGACATTACGCGGAAACATGTGGGACATCAGCTCGCCGTCGTACTCGACGGGAAATTATATTCCGCTCCGGTGATTCGTCAAGAAATCGAAGGCGGACAGGCGAGCATTTCCGGTGATTTTTCCCAACGCGATGCCATAGAACTTGCCAATGTCCTCAACAATCCACTGGAATTCGCGATGCATGTCGTAGAGCTCAATGAAATCGGTCCTTCCTTGGCGGATGACGCGCGTAGCAGCTCCATTCGTGCCGCCTGGATCAGCATCGCCATCGTCATCCTCTTCATGACGGCCTACTATCACTATGCCGGATTTATTGCCATCGCAGCACTTGCCATCAATGGCCTGATCGTTCTCGGCATCATGGCCAATATAGGTGCCACCATGACACTGCCCGGTATCGCCGCTCTTGTGCTAACCATCGGTATGGGTGTCGATGCGAATATTTTAATCTTGGAGCGTATTCGTGAAGAACTTCGACGCGGTAAGAATGCATTATACGCCCTGCAGGAAGGTTTTGCGAAGGTATTCGCAACGATTCTCGATTCCAATCTCACATCGCTCCTCACCGCCGCTATCCTGATCTGGCTCGGAACCGGCCCGGTACGTGGATTTGGTGTTATTTTTGCCATCGGTATTTTCGCCACCATGTTCTGCGCACTGATCATGAGTCGCCTCTTCATGGAAATAAGCGTGGCCTACGGTTGGAAAAATATCGTACCTACGGCCTGGATTCCTACTACACATTTTGATTTCCTAAAATTCCGAAAACCAGCCTATGTGCTTTCGGGAATCGTTATCTTGGCCGGCCTTATCAGCATTGTATGTCGCGGCCATAATATCTACGGCATCGATTTTAAGGGAGGCGATGAGGTCATTCTGAAATTCGATCATAGACTCACCATTCACGACATTCAGACATTGGCCTCTGCCGAACATCTCGGCGAAGTGATTCCCACTTATCAAAGCGCGATGAGGGATACGACCGAGTTCTTAAAAATTCAAACAGAATTAGGAAAAAGCCAACAGATCATATCCTCCTTACAGCAGCACTATCCTGAAGCTCATCTGCAAATCGTTCGCGAAAGTAGCATCGGGGCATCCGTCAGTCAACACCTGCGCTGGAACGCCATATTGTCGATGGGAATCGCCCTCATCGGTATCCTGCTCTACATCGCATTCCGATTCGAAATGGGCTACGGGATGAGCGCTATTCTATCGACATTTCACGATACCTTAGCGACCATCGGCTGTTATGTCCTATTGGGTCGTCAATTTTCGGCCCCCATGATCGCCGCTATCCTCATGACGATTGGGTATACCATCAATGACAAGATCATCGTTTTTGACCGCATTCGTGAAGAACTTAAGCTCAATCCTTTCCTTTCACTCTACGAAGTGATCAATTCGGCCATTAACAAGACCCTGGCCAGGACATTATTGACCAGTCTCACGACGCTCTTGTCCTCATTAGCACTTCTGTGTTTCGGTATGGGTATTGTCTGCGATCTTGCATTGATCTTCAGTATCGGCATCATAGTAGGAACTTTTTCATCAATTTTCATCGCCAGCCCCATTTTCTACTGGTGGCATAAAGGCGATCGACGGCATGTCGAAGCACATGAACTACTCCCCGTAAAACACTGGCAAATGACGCATAATGCAGAATAAAATGTCAGTTCGTAATGCGTGGAGTATAGGTGAATGATATGGCGAGGCATAGATGTGGACGAAGAAGCGGTGAAACGTCTTTATGGGACCTTGCACATTCATCCAATTGTCGCTCATATTCTGGTTTCCAAAGGCATCCAGACCTTACAAGAAGCCGAGGCATTTCTGTACCCCAAGCTCTCTCAACTTACCGATCCTTTTGACATCACGCACATGCGGGAGGCGATCGATCTTCTCGAACGCGCGATTCAGGAACAGTGGGCAATCAGCATTGTGGGCGATTACGATGTCGACGGCATCACGAGCACGACCCTACTCGTCCGATTGCTTCGGCATTTTGGTCTTTCACCACAATACTTCATCCCCAGGCGATTTACGGAAGGTTATGGCATGTCGACGGAAATCGTCGATCGTATGTTACAGCATTCCGCACCTCGATTGGTCATAGCGCTGGACTGTGGCACGAATGCCACTGTGCAGATTCAAAACTTGAGAACACTAGGCATCGATGTCCTGATCATCGATCATCACCAATCCAATGATGAGCTACCGACTGACTGTATTTTGATCAATCCTCATGTTTTCGATGCCCAAAGTGATCCCCCATGGCGTTACCTCTGTACCGCTGGATTGATGTTCAAACTCATGCATGCCCTCTTAAAACACCTGCGGATCCAAAAAGAACCACGGGCTTCTAGTTTTTCTATTCCGAAAGAACTCGATTTGATCGCCATGGGAACCATTGCCGATCTCGTCCCACTGGTCGGAGAAAATCGCATCCTGGCTCATTTTGGGTTGCGTAATTTTTCTCAGAAAAGGCGTCCCGGTATCGATGCGCTCTGTCGTATTACGCAAATACTACCCGAACAAGCTGTTACGCCTGAAGACATCGCCTTTAAACTAGGGCCACGCATCAATGCCAGTGGAAGGCTGGCCGATGCCCTTGTTCCTGTCAATATGCTCCTGTCAGAAGATATACAGGAAGCATCGGCATTGGCACAGAATCTGGATGAGATGAATGCGGAACGGCAAAAGATCGAGCGATCGATTCTGGCAGAAGCGGAGGGAATGTTCAAAAAAATAGAGCATCTGCCTGGTATTTTTTTCTCCAATCCAGCTTGGCATTCCGGAATCGTTGGGATTGTATGTGGAAAATTTGCGCGCGATTATCGGCGTCCCTGTGTCGTTCTCGGCGAAGAACGAGGATTAGCCAAAGGTTCCGGTCGAAGTGTGTCCGGTTATGACCTCGTGGAAATCCTAACCTCCTGTGCGCATTTATTGGAATCCTGGGGAGGACATCCCATGGCGGTCGGAATCTCGCTCAAGCCGGAAAATGTCCCGTCGTTCCAGGAAGCCTTTCAGGCATCCGTACAAGCTTATCGGCAAAAACTTGGCCAGGATAACGACGATTTTTGGATTTCCAAAAACATTCTGATCGACGAAATCGATGAACATTTTCTCTCGGATCTTGAGAAATTACAGCCCTATGGACAGGATAATCCGGAACCGATCTTCGTCCTGATGCATATGATATTAACGGAAGAAGCTGAAATTTTTGGGAAAAACAAACAGCATCTTCGATTTCTTATACAGCATCAAAACCAGGTTCCGCTTCTGTGCATTTACTGGAATGGTATTCATCACATACCACCGGTTCATCG
>JAITIW010000005.1 GCA_031279255.1 Puniceicoccales bacterium | reverse complement strand
TCTGTGGCTCTGTGGCTCTGTGGCTCTGTGGCTCTGTGGCTCTGTGGCTTCTAATTCCCATACCATAATATCCCTTCCAATTTTATATTTTTTACCTCGGACGCAAACGTAAAATTCGTCGAGGGGCCAGAGATCTAGCTTCGGATATTTCATTCAAAAAATGTTCTGTTTTATCTATCCGTTCTCGCCAATTCTTCCATAAAGATGAGCCAGTTCTTGGAGATAGTTTCCGGAATGGTCTCGAAGTTTCCAGAAAACTTCGCTTTGACATCGCCAGGTCCAATTACCACTTCGGGTCGAGGGTGTGTTGAGGCGCGCTTCCGATCCCAGCGAAAGAAGATCTTGTAAGCTTAAGATGAGTAAGCGACAGGGTGAAGCGTAGGCCCAGCGGATCATGTCCCAAGCAATCGAGGATCCATCGCTGCGGAAATAACGCCGCACATAATCCTGCTTTTCGGCCGAAAGTGATGCATACCAACCGTGGGTCGTGTCGTTGTCGTGAGTTCCCAAGTAGAGTACCGAATTCTTTTCGTGCATGTGTGGTAGGTAGATATTTTGCGGATGGCCATCGAATGCAAATTGCAGGATATTCATACCGGGCAAATGCGACGCCTTGATGAAATGATGAACACCGGGAGAGAGCATACCAAGGTCTTCGGCGATACACTTCAAATCGGCCATTTCTTGAAAAATTTCCTGAAAAAATCTGATCCCTGGGCCCTTTCGCCATCGTCCTTTACGGGCGTCCAGAGATCGAGGTGGAATCGCCCAGTAATCATAAAATCCGCGAAAATGATCGATGCGAACGACGTCAAAGAACCGCTGCGCCTGCCGAAAACGTTGAAGCCACCACGAATAATGTTCCTTTTGGAGTGCCTCCCAGTCGAAGAGTGGATTGCCCCAGAGTTGCCCTTCTTTAGAAAAAGCATCCGGTGGAACGCCCGCAACCCATTGAGCTTTGCCATTCTCGTCCGTCTGAAAAATGGAACGATATCCCCAAAAATCAGCACTATCCATTCCGGGAAAGATCGGAATGTCTCCGATGAGAGAAATACCCTTCGAGTGAGCATATTGCCGTAAATGCAGCCATTGTTGATGGAAAATAAACTGGATGAAACGGTGCTTTTTGTACAAAAAGTGAAGGTCTTGATTCTCATTTAAAATAGTTTTGATGAATGAATCTGTGACTTTCCCTGGATTTTGAAAATGTTCTGGCCATCGAGCGAAAGATTGTCCGTTAAAAAGTTCTTTAAGGGCCATGAAGAGGCTGTAAATGGGGAGCCAAAAGGATTCTTTTTCGCAAAAGCCAGAAAATTCCGACGATTCATCATGTTTTAATTCCAAAAAACGCCGGAAAGCCTTTTCTAATTTTGAAGGAAATTCAGCATAAAGTTTGCCGTAGTCGACGTATTCCGCAGATAATGTCTCTAGAGGGTGCATATCTTCATCCTGCAAGTAGCCTCGCTGAATCAGATCATCAAGATCGATGAAGTAGGGATTTCCGGCCAAGGAGGAAAATGTCTGGTAGGGCGAATCGCCAAACCCTGTGGGGCCTATGGGACAAAATTGCCAATAACGAAAACCGCTTTCCGAAAGAAAATCGATCCACTCCCTTGCTTCTTTCCCCAGACAGCCGATGCCCTGGCGACTCGGTAAAGAGGAAATGTGCAAAAAGGCTCCAACCGCTCTTTCGCGAAGCCAAGTTTCCGGACATTGTAATTTTTTCGCCCTAGCCATCCCCATGTGATACTAAGTATCAGGACGAATTAGGCAAGATCGCTTGGTATGCGCAAAACTTCTCGGTCTAGAAATATTTGGAAACGCTCAAAAACTTTATGACGAATATGGTCGATCAGCCGTAAAATATCTTCGGAAGAGGCGCAACCTTTATTGACGATAAAATTAACATGTTGATGAGAAACTTCTGCATCGCCTATGCGGAATCCACGAAGCCCACAGCGGTCGATGAGTTCCCATGCTTTTAAGGACGACGATTCCGGATTGCGAAAAATACTGCCGGCATTGGGCTGCAGAGGTTGTTTCTGAAGCCGTTGTTGCGAATATTCTCTCTGTAATTTTTGTGATTCTTCTGGATCGACGGAAGGAAATTCAAAAATGGCGGAGAGAATCCATGCTTTATGATGACGAAATCCGCGGCGATACCGCCACTCGACTTCTTCTTTGAGAATCCACTTTTTATGCCCCTCGCGGTCGATGATCTCCATACTTAAGAGGTAATCCGACAGTGAAATTCCATGTGCACTGGCATTCATCGTGAGCGCTCCACCCACTGTGCCCGGAATAGAACTCAAAGCCTCTATGCCGCCGAGTGCATGGGAATTCAAGCGATAACAAAGCGTTCGCAGGGACATCCCAGCTCCTACGCGAACTTGCTTCCCTTCTTTTATTTGAAAATCCTTAAAGGCCGCATGACGCAACGAGATGACAAGTCCTGGAATACCTCTATTGTCGCAAAGGATGTTGGAGCCATTGCCCAAAAAAATTACCGGCAGTCCACACATTTGGGAATGTTTTAAAATTTCCTCGAGTTGCTCCTTGCTTTCGGGTTCTGCCCAAAGCCGCGCCGGACCTCCGACTTTAAAGCTCGTACGGCAAACCATCGGTTCATGTTCCCTGATGGTGATTGTCTTCAACTCTGGTTGATTTCTCAGTGCTTTCAAAAAAACTTTGGCCTGAATCTCTGGGAGAGATCCCAGGAACGTCGAAGGGCCGACCGTGAAGTAAATGCAGCAGAGTGATCGCTGTGTATGCGCCATCCAGTGTTCTACAATGTCGGGAATTTCCGAAATATCGGAGACGATCTCACAGGAAATATTTTGAGGAATGTGTTGAGCGATACATTCGCATTTCCCTTCGGGAATAGGTATCTCGTCCGATGGGTCCGTCGGAACGAGCAGGATACGCTCCGCCCGATGGAGAGCTTTGGCGAATTCGCTGGCATATTGCTGAACACGCGAAAAACGGTGCGGCCGAAAGATCACGCAGAGGCCGTGTGTCGGATATCGGCCATGAAAATTTTCCAGCGATGCTTGTATCTCATTAGGATGATGCGCATGATCGCAGAAGAAGAGATGATCTTCGGTGCTGGCCAACAGGTTATTTCTCTGAAAAATTCCCGGAAAATTGCAAAATGTATCGAAGGAAGGAAAAGTTCCCGTTAGATGATGAAAGACCTCGGCAATGAGATCATAATCTATGCGCTGGAATCCCGAAAAAATTTCTTGAAAGGCTTGGGAGTAAGGCAGGTGTGTGACATCACATGGAACATAAGCTGTACCTGACTGTTCGGCTAATGACAGAAGTGTGAAATTCTCCCTTGGGAGGAAAATGCATTGCCGAGTTCTCCGAAATAATTCTCTAAAACTGTCCTGTATCGCTTCGACACTACCGTAATTACTCACATGATCTGAACCGACATTCAGGGCGATGGTGATTTCGGGCGAGAAATAATCAATGGTCCGGTCACTTTCGTCGATTTCAGAAACAATCCAATCACTGTGCGCATCGAAATGGGCCGGTGGTACTTGAGGGTCACAGAAAAGACCACCCAAAAGATAACTGCAAGGGAAATGATGTTCCTTTAAAACATGGATGAGTGTCCCGGTTGTCGTTGTTTTCCCGTTGGAGCCAACGATGGCGATGAGTTTTTTTTGTTCAATGGCGCGTGACCAAAATATACCGCGGCGCGTCAGAGTCAGTTTCTGCTCCAATGCTTTTTGGTAAAGCGGATGATCTTCGTGAATGGCGCTGGAAAAAACAACTTCATCGATATTTTGGGGAATTTCCGGAAAAGCTAGCAATATGACCTTGGCTCGTTCGAGCTGCTGCCGTACCTTTTCCAACAAGTCGTCGTCCCAACCGTAGACATGATGCCCTTCTTCCGAAAGGTAAATGGCCAACGGAGCCATGCCCATACCGCCGATGCCCAGGAGGAGATACGATTTTTTTTCCATAATCTTTTTTAAGATAGCGTTTGCTGTTGTGGAGAAAAGGACTTGCTTCGGTGCAATATCATTCTGTGTACTTGGAGACATGGCAGAAACTATCGACGGTCGGAAATTAGCGAGAAAAATTTTTTTGAATTTGCATCTGGAAATGCAACAATACCGACAGCACAGCTGTGTTCCTGGTTTAGCATTAGTCCACGTAGGCAAACATCCGGAATCGCAGATTTATTTACGACAAAAACAAAAAATAGCTGAAGAGTTGGGCATAAGAGTCCAATTGGAACATTTGTCGGAGCAGACGAATGTGGAAAAAATTGTGGATGTGATCGATCGGCTGAATCGTGATGCGATGATCCATGGTATTTTGGTACAGTCGCCACTGCCGAATCGTTCTCAGGAGAGTGAGATTTTCAATCATGTGGCGGCCGAAAAAGATGTCGATGGGTTCAGTGCTGTCAATTTAGGGAAACTATGCCAAGGAGATGCGTCGGGATTTTGGCCCTGTACGCCGTCGGGAGTTTATCACATGATTCAGTCGACAGGGATACCAATCGAAGGAAAGCGTGTGGTGGTACTGGGTCGTAGTTTGATCGTTGGGAAACCCATGGGATTGATTCTGATGCAGAACCATTCGAATGCCAATGCCACGGTGACGTTTTGCCATTCCAAGACGCGTGATATGGTGGACATTATGCGCCAGGCTGATATTGTGATTGCCGCTATAGGAAGTCCGGCTTTTGTGAAAGCTTCTATGGTGAAACCGGGAGCCTGTGTCATCGATGTGGGCATCACGCGTGTTCCAGATCCCAGTAAGAGATTAGGATATCGGTTGCAAGGGGATGTGGATTTTGAAGCGGTTTCGCAAGTGGCGGACTTTATCACACCTGTTCCGGGAGGCGTAGGGCCGATGACGATCGCCATGTTGATGCAAAACACCTTCAAAGCTTACCAGCAGCAAATAGAATAGGTTGTCAGCCGTGCGATATTTAAAAACAATGGTGCAGAAAATTTTTATGTTCTATAAAGATCGGGTGATTTTTCTGAGAGTCCATTCATTGGCTGTCTTTGCAACATGAAAATTTTTATTTTCATGTTGTGGCTCGCTTTGCGGGCGATCCCGAAGGGATCCAAAGACAGCCAAAAACGACCTGAGATAAGGTCCAAAACTTAGTCATTGTCCTAAAAGCTATGTCTCTTCTTGTCGCTGAAGTTTTTATCTTAGGAGCTTCGCTACGACCGCTTTACTATGGTATTCCCGAAGCTCTACAGGCTCATGTCCAAGAAGGGTCTATCGTACAAATTCCTCTACGCCGGCGCTTGGTGAATGGCTTGGTATGGCGCATCATGATACCGGAGACGGACTTTACCTTTGAGATTCGTCCCATCACCGAGATGCGAGAACATGACTGGAATTTACCGCTTCCGCTATTGCGACTCATCCAATGGATTTCGAAATACTATGGGGCATCTTTAGGGCTCTGCATGAATCTTGCCATGCCGAAAGCCATTCTCCGTTCCAAGAAGAAAAAGACGGAAGAAAAATTCGAAAGTGAAATAATTGACCCTATACGATCTGTGGGCGCAGAAGTTCCGGTGCTATCGCCAGAGCAGGAAGCGGCTTTTTATGATCTGCGGAACTCTTATCAACAGGGACAATTCACGACGCATCTTTTGCATGGCGTCACGGGCTCCGGGAAAACAGAGGTCTATTTACGCATCATGGAAGAGGTGCTCCAAGATGGCCACGAGGTGCTCTATCTAGTACCAGAACTCTCATTAACTCCCCAAACCGTCTCGCGGATTCAGAAACGTTTTGCCGGACGACAGGCTGTAGCTGTTTGGCATAGCAGTCTATCCATTTCTGAACGACGTCAGGCGTGGAATGATATTGTTTTAAAAAAAACTAAAATTGTCGTCGGAGCCCGATCGGCACTTTTTTTACCCCAAAAGGATTTGCGTCTGATCATTGTCGATGAGGAACATGATACCTCGTATAAACAAAATGAAAATCCACGCTATCATGGCCGTGATGTGGCGATTTATAAAGCATTTCTCCACAATGCACTTTGTATTCTCGGCTCAGCCACACCTTCGATGGAGAGTTTTTTCAATACACGTCATAAAGGATTTCGTTACAATGTATTGCCATATCGGGTCGATCACCGACCTCTACCGACGATACGGGTGGTCGATATGAGACATGAGATAAACGGGCGAATGCCGGTCTTATTTTCCAGGCTTCTGCTTCAAAAACTTGAGGAACGACTGGAGAAAAAGGAACAAAGTATTTTATTTCTAAATCGCCGCGGATATGCCTTGAGCTGTTTGTGTATTTCCTGCGATTACGTCGCCGCATGTCCCCATTGCAGCGTATCCTTGACTCACCATCGCAGCGCATCGACGATGAAGTGTCACTTGTGCGGCCATCATGAATCTTTACCAATAATTTGCCCACGTTGCGGTTCACGGGATCTCAAGTTAGTGGGTTCAGGGACGCAAAAAGTGGAGGACAGACTAAAAGCCATTTTCCCAACGGCCAAAATCCTTCGGGTGGATTCCGATAATACGGCTCAAAAGAATTCCTCCCAAGACATATGGAAGCAATTTCAGTCCCAAGAATGGGACATTCTCATCGGTACGCAGATGATTTCGAAGGGTTTAGATTTTCCCAATGTGACGCTCGTAGGATTGCTTCAGGGTGATCTTTCGCTGCAGGTGCAGGATTTTCGATCGAATGAACGTACCTTTCAGCTCATTTCCCAAGTGGCTGGACGAGCGGGTAGGGGAGAGAAAGAGGGAGAGGTTGTCCTTCAGACTTTTCTACCGCAGAGCAATATCATCCGCTGGGCACAGCACGCACAATTTGAAGATTTTGCAGGAGAAGAGTTGAAATTGCGTCAGCAATTCGGATATCCTCCTTATCGCCACATCATTCGCCATCTTCTACGCGGGAAAGATGCTACTGAGACTGCTCATTGGGCTGAATCATGGGGAAGTTTTCTCCAAAAACATCTCCCTACGGCCGAAATCGAACTACGCGGACCGACGAGCTCGAGTATCGAAAAAATTCAAAATTACTACCGCTATACGCTGTTTTTTTTCGTCGTCAATGTCTCCAAAGCTTTACCTATTTTGCTTCAACTCCGCGAGGCTTTTCCTTGGAATGTGCATGTACTAGATTTCTGGGATGCGGATCCCGTGGATATGAGTTGAAAAGGTATCCTTGAGAATAAAATATCTCAACGATAAAGCTGGTTGATATTTACGAAGCCAAGATATATGGCTTAAAAAATGATAGCTTAAAAATGACACAGGTCGTATAAATTCCGTGTCACAAGGTAATAAATAACTCCAGATATGATTTTATCGTTGTTTACGAAAATTGGTAAACAGCCACAATCCAAAATCAATGCTACATTTTTGAACGCCTATTCCTTGCGAATAATGGCCTGGAAGTGTCCTGCCCCCACCATCTTATAGATGATGATCGTGTCAGGATGTGCGTCGATAAATCTTCGAACTGCCAAAGGATCAGAAGTTCCTGCTTGGAGAGCTTCCAAAGAAGCGGAGGCTTGATCTCCCGGGGGAACTGGAAAAAGATAAGAACTTCCATCGGCTAAAAAAATATCTGCACCGATTATCCCTTGATAAACACCAGGCCCGTTCTCCCTTTGACCTTGTAATCCAATAACGACTATCGGTCGATCGATTACGGGAGCGAGATAGGGGATGTCTTGCGTATTGAGCCAGACATCAGGAGAGGCCCTACCTTGGACGTTGGCAAATTTTATGATATGTTGGATTGATCTCGAGAATTGTTCCGCTTTAGAGCGGACATTTCTGTATTCTTCGTTTTTCCAATCTTGTACTGTCCTTCCATTAGATCTTCCATTTGTCATCCCATAACCCTGAGGGAGTTGAGGTGGGGGATCTAGAGCAAAAAGATTGTCGATACCCATAACGGGATCAGTAAGCCTCCTATTGGTTAGGACTGCATATTCTTCAAGAATTCCTTTAATCTTAAAGATACTTATCTTCTGGCGTAAATTACGCATGAGAACATAATCTCCTTCCCCTGGGACGACTCCATTAAATCTAGCGGGGGCGGAAGCAAAAATCCAATAATTTTGCGAAGGGTTTTGCGAAGCAAGATGTTTCAATGCTTCTAATACTGCCCAAAGGCCACAGTTTCCATCACCATGGACGTTTTTAATCCTTAAACGAGGATCGATATTCCAAACAAAATGCAATACTTGGGGATCAATGTTCGACGATACCGCAATACGATGTCGAATTATTAAAAGTCTGTCACCACTACCCCCAGGAACAGAAGATGGAACAAAAATAAAAGAGATAAATCCATCGCCTTCGTCAAGACGAGAGATGTCTAGTAACTCATTTTTGGATTCATCTCGTGAATCAAAGCTTCGTATGAGAAATTCATTCGGTAGTGCAATGCTTGGTGCAGCATCAGGATCATCTGTTTGGTCGAAAGGATGCAACCAGTGAATATCTTTTTGGCTAAAAATTTTTACGGCACAGGGAACACGCTCAGCACCAAATAAATTTTGAGGGAAATTGAAACGAATAAGCTCATCACTGGATATTTTGACTATATCGCATACTATATAATATGCATTTCCCTCAGGGATCCCGAGTCGCTGCCGAAAACATTCAATTTGACCACGTTGTTCTTCAACAAATTGCCTATCGGAAACGCTTAAGTCTTTCTTTTCCTCAAATACTTTTTGCCAAAAGGCGTCAGCCGGACACCGTTCATACCAGTGTTCTAAAATTCCCCCATGACTTATGAGGCAGCATAAACTGCAACTGATGGAGATACTCAATATTTTTGAGAGATTCGTAACGAAAAGATGAAAGTTTTTTACCATAATGTTGTATATTTTAAATGAATTTTGGAGTTGGTTGATTTCATCTTATGAGCTCATTGGTAACGGCATGCCAGTAGCCGTAGTTATCACGATAGATGAGGATAGTTTCTAATGCTGAGAACAGGGAATCAACAGTACTACGCATTTCGCGACTGAGGCCATCTCTAAAATTAATAGATGAAGACATTTCTCCTCCTTCTTTCGTGAAAACTTCTAAGGAAAGAGTGTTTTCGTCGGTTCCAGGAGAAAGGTAGAGGATATTCAGGCCTATTATCCGTGCGAGATGATAAAGATTGCGTTCATCCAATGCAAATTCTCTCTGCTGTGTCAGTGTAATAGGAACAGGACATGCGTCGTTAATAGCGCCGAGATGTTGTTCCGCCATTCTCGCAATTGCTTCGAATTGTGCGTTTAAGTTGTCTTCGACAATTCCGTTCAAGCACGATTGCAATACAACTGGATCCCTACCTCTAATGGCTGTATCCAAATCACGCCATCCTGGAGTTGATAAAAATGTCGTTATTTGTCGTTGACAATCGATAAATGCCTGTCTTAAAGGCTCCCTGTGCTCAGGATCCATAGGCCCGACCATCCCCCTAACGTAAAAATTACATAAATTCCGTAGTTCTTCAAGGTTTAGAGAAGAAGGTACTTCTATCGCTCCGACCATACCTCCATTTTTGGCCAGCAAATCTTGAATAGAACGCAATATGGCAGTTAAAAAACTGCCGTCGGTCGCTTCAAGCTTTAGCCATGGCTTAATCGCCATTTGGATGAGCCTTTCGATAAGGTTGTCAGAAAACCAAAAACGTGTCCGAAGGATGATGATATTTAAATTGCCATAATTTGGAACTGGGACCTGAAGACGATCAAGCCTATCTTGTATCGGCAGGGGAGGCATAATGACGAGAGTTGTAAAACCTCGACCATTCCCTTGTCGGTTGGAAACCTGAATAATTTCTCCCCCTCGGCCGTGTCGAACGTAGGCATAGAAGCGATTCCGGGGCGGATTGAGACCAAGAGTATCGAGTGGCGGAGAGGTGTTCGGATCGAGAAACTGAGGAGAGCTTAAGACCTCTTCAGAAATCCTTGTAAGGGAATCAACAAAGTCTCGATAGGACGAGTCTTGAAGACCGGGGATTGGGGTATCTAAAAGGTATCTGATATTTGGCATATCATGAGTACTGATATCCCTCTCTCCTAACCAAAAGACATTCCTGGTCCGAAGAATGATGGCTATAGAAGGTGGATAAAAACGAGAGAGAGATGGATCTAGAACAGGTGAAAATGGAGCAAAAACTTCTTCAGGTAATTGAAAATCGATGGCGTAACGTCCATCGGCCGGTCCTTGTACAAATACATCCCGTATGTAATAATGTATATTTTCTTTATTGAATGAAAAATTGGTTGACGCTTCACAATAACGTCTCATCACGTTCAATATATCTTTAGTTCGGCCTACTAGATTTGCGGATCTTTCTAAAGTTCCAATCGTTTTAGGAGCTTTTTCAAAATAAAGCACCGAGTATTCGTTAGTTTCTCGATGGAATTCTTCTTTCTCGTACAGCTGCACCCTCTCTAGCGCCTCAGCTTGAGGGTGGTCCCAATCATCATCACACCAAACGGTGGCATAGCAGCTACTGCAGACCAAAGAGCCCAAAAAGAGTCCCGATAGCTTTGCTGAAATTTTCTTTAAATAGTGATCTTTTCTCATTATGTTTTGCGTATTATTATGGGCACCTCAGTGCGTATGCCATACAAGGCACAACTCTGCAAGCATAAAAATATCCCATGCATCTCAAAATAAAAAATTATCTACGGCCGTCAATTATTTTGTTGAACAATTTAATTCCTTAGATAGCAGGCTAAAGCCTCCCTATTAAGGGGAGGGAATAGAATGCTTGAAACAACTGTATCGCCGAGGAACGAACCAAAACATGACCACAACAGTCACTAAGCTGTCGCCATCAAGAGATAGGGATCAATTCTAGCGGGATGATGAGGCGGTATTTTTCGGCTAAGGCTAAT
>JAITIW010000038.1 GCA_031279255.1 Puniceicoccales bacterium | reverse complement strand
GAAATTCATGACCAAAATACCGAACTCCTGTCCTTTGTCCTGTCTAGTGATATCGAATGGCAATCCCTGAATATCGCTCTTCATGAAGAGCAAGATGCGGAGAAAATTGCCGAGATCTGCGACCGTCTTCAGATGATCGACGGCTATACAGCCGAAAGCCGAGCGGCCGAAATTCTCAATGGGTTGGGATTTCCCCAAAAGGATATTCATCAGGCACTATCTTGTTTTTCGGGCGGATGGCAAATGCGGGTCGCTCTAGCGGCCACACTTTTCGCACCATCGGATCTCTTACTTCTGGATGAACCGACCAATCATCTCGACCTCGAGACCAGTCTTTGGCTGGAGGAATATTTGACAAAGAATAGCAAAACTCAGCTGATCATCAGCCACGATCGACATTTTCTCAACCAAATCTGCAGCCATATTTTGCACATACATCGCGAAGGAATTAAGCTCTACACGGGAAATTACGATACCTTTGAGATCACGCGGCGGACCCAAGAGACAGCTCAAAATAAAGCACGTGAAAAACAGGAAAAGAACCGCGAACATTTGCAGTCCTTCGTCGATCGCTTCCGCTATAAGGCTTCTAAGGCTAAACAGGCCCAGAGTCGTCTCAAGATGCTCGCCCGGATGGAGGCGATCCCTCCCCTAGTTCCCGATGCGGCGACGACATTTTCCTTCCCATCACCCGGCAACATCGATCGCGTCCTGTTCAAGCTTCGGGGTGGTCACGTCGGATATGGTTCTCACCTTGTCCTGCAAAATCTCGACCTGCGCATCGATTTGGGAGACCGCATCGGTGTACTGGGCAGTAATGGACAGGGAAAATCCACACTGGCACGATTACTCGCCGGTAAATTGGAACTTCAAGATGGTCAGCTAGAGTCGGCCAAGGGACTGAAAGTGGCCTATTTTTCGCAGCAGCTGGCAGAGATTTTACCGCTGCAGCAGACTCCCATCGGGGCCATGACTGCCGTGTTAAGTGATTATCCGGAGACACAGATTCGATCCCAACTGGCGCGTTTTGGCCTCACACAGGACAAGGCCGAGACCCGCATCGAACAGCTTTCCGGCGGCGAAAAGACACGGCTCCTTCTGGCTCTCATCACCCGAGAAGCTCCTCATTTACTCATTTTGGACGAACCGACCAATCATCTGGATATCGATTCCAAAGAAGCGCTCATTAAAGCGCTACAGGACTACCATGGAGCTGTCATCATCATCGCTCATGATTTTTTTACGCTCGAAGCTGTTTGCGAGCAATTGTGGCTCATTAATCATGGCTATTGCCGGCCCTACTCCGGTGATTTGGAAGATTATCGAAAAAGTCTATTGCAAAAAACACTTCCATCTTCATCTCATCGCGCTCCGCAGGGCAAAAAAATTCATTCCAATGTCGTTGAAGAACTCGCTCTGCTGGAACAGAAAATCGCATCGGTTCGCGAAAAGAAGCAGGAACTCGAACGGCAGGCGGCGCAAAATGCCGATACTACTCTTTACGCCCAATGTGATGAACAGCAGAAAATTCTTTCCAAACTCGAAGATCAGTGGATGACCATGGCCGAAATGATGGAATTTTGAAAAATCTTGAAAGCGTCCTCATATAGACTTTCCTAAAAACATTATGGCCGATGTTGAATATCAAGTCATTGCGCGGCGCTGGAGGCCCAAGACATTTTCCGAACTTATCGGCCAAGAGCATATCATCAGGATCCTGGAACAGGCCATCGAGCGCAATCGCATCGCCCATGCGTTTCTCTTTATCGGGCCACGTGGAACGGGTAAAACTTCGACGGCACGCCTCTTGGCAGCCGCTCTGAATGCAGTTCCACAGCCATCGCTCCAAGCCGACCCTGATCTTCCCTTAACGCGAAGTATTTTGGAAGGGAACTGTGTCGACGTCATCGAAATCGATGGGGCTTCGAATAATTCTGTCGAACAGATACGAGCTCTGCGCGAGGAATGTCGTTACATGCCTACCGAATGCCGCTACAAAATTTATATCCTTGACGAAATCCATATGCTGTCGATCTCGGCCTTCAATGCACTTCTGAAGGTATTGGAGGAACCACCGGCTCATGTGAAATTCATCTTTGCAACAACAGAAGCTTCTAAGATTCCCGTGACCATCGCTTCGCGATGCCAGCGCTTCGAATTTCATTTGCTTCCGAGAGAAATCCTGACGCAAGCCTTACAGAAAGTCGCCAAAGCCGAAAATATCAGCATCGAACCGATGGCTCTCGAAGCTCTTGCACGCATTGCCAATGGCAGCCTGCGCGATGCCCAGACTTATCTCGATCAGATGATCACCTTTAGCGATGGACTTATTCGTGAAGAAGATGTGCTGGCTCTCTATGGCCTTGTGACTCAGAAGGACTTGGAATCACTTTCGCAGTGCCTCTGGGCAGAGGATTATGCTGGCATCCTACGCCTGTCCGACCAATTGGAAGCTCAGGGCTGCGATTTTTCCAAAATACTCTTGGATCTACAGGAATATATGCAGCAACTCCTTCTACAGGAACGTTCGACGGAACTTGGGAACGAAATTCCCAATAGCTCTATTTTGGCAAAAATCTTAGAACGACTCAGTTCTGCCTATGAAAGTGTCCAATCCGGACTTTCGGAAAAGGTGAACTTCGAAATGGCTCTTTTTCGTGCGATCGAAACCTGTCAGATGAGGAACATCGATGAGGTCATTCGCAAACTGCGAAAACAAGCAAGGATGGACGAAGCCTCTCCTTCATCTCCATCGTCCTCTGCCCTACTCTCTTCCTCTCGTCCTTCCGAAAACCTATCGGGTATGGCCGTGGCAAAAATAAAAGAAGCAAAATTAACGGAAGATATTTCTTCAACGGAGTCCTTTTTTTCGACAGATTCTTCCACTGGAAAGGAAATAGAAGCGGTAAAGACAGCGGCTTCATCATCGACTTCTCCCTTAAAATTTAATCAGGACCTAGTTGCTAAGCTCCCATCTTCGACACGCCAAAAACTTACGGAGGTCTTTGGGGTGGAATGGAGTGAATTGAAATGAGAATATTTATCGGTCGCACCTCTTAAGGGAATTTTACCATCGCAGCTTTAGTAATATCCTCATCCCTAACATTTTCGGTCATTTGTCCCAATCTTAAACGATCTATTCACGATACCGCCTCCAAGGGACCGGCAATCTACCGCCTTTGAGCCCTTCGGGCTCTTGCCCGCTATGCGGGCCGCGGTAAGGAAAAATGGAAGCTCACGCTTTGCATTTTTATTTTACCGCAAAGGCGGTAGATTGAAAGTAAACCGAACACTCCCAAGTCTAAAGAAGTTACCAAACATTCTTCAACTCTACCTGATCTCCCAAAGATAATAAAAGAGAGCCCAAAAGGCTGGCCGGAAATGACAGAAAGGGCAATCTGTCCTTATCCTAAGCCTCGAGTCTGTCATTCCGTTCCTGACGTATGGCTTCTGCTTTTTCGTATACTCCGACAAAGTGCAAGTCGTCAAGAATCAGCTCCGTTTTATGATGAAATATGGGACCAGGCTTATAGTTCATTATCGTAGGATGAGTCTGCATTATCTCCTGTAGAACCGTTCCCATAGTTATGGGATCTGCCCAAGCAGGTACTTGAGGCTATAGATAGGCACTGCTTATGGCACAGCAAAACAATAATTTTTTTATCATATTATCGATTTATTAGAATAGCCACACCATATGGCTAAGATTCTGTAGTGTGAAAAAGAGGTGGTGGTCAATGGATGGGTGAAATTTTTCATCAATTTATCTATAATGAACATTTTTGGAAGTCCCTTTTTTTTACCGCCTTTGCATGGGTGAAAAATGAAAACATTCATTTTTCACCCATGCAGCTCGCGAAGCGAGCTAAAGCCGGGAAGGCTTTAAAGGCGGTAAAAGTCGCCACTTAAAACTGAGACGCAGGTCGTTAAGCACAACATCTTTCACCGTAACGTAATTTCTCTATCGACGGAATCCCGAAAGATTTTACCCTAATCTCCTGTGGATGGGGATTCTATCGATGATGAAGTACAATCGGTTTTTTGGGAAACACGGCAACAGGGCCTCATAGTACTCAAAACGGATTGGAAAGTACACGAGACGGGAATGCCTCCCTTTCGGCTTATTCTCAATGAGGAAAATATTCCATTCCATCTGGAAAGACTTTCGCCCTTTGAGTACGCCAAGCGATCGGGCTATTATCGCGATCAACAGTACCTGCACTTCATCCTTCTACCCGAATGGATCCCCAAAGAAGATGCCGGTTGTTCCTCCTTTTTTCTAGCGGGAGATTTCAATGCATGGCAACCCGAAAGCGAAAATACTCGTTGGCAATTACATCCTGAAATTGTCCACGGAGAGCTATGTTGGATTTTGAGGATTCTCATCGGAAAGATCAAAGATGACCAAAATTTTAAATATGTCTCTTCGCAAAAACACTGGGCACAGATAGCTCCTCATAGCCTCAATGTGGTCGAGGCAACGCCCGGTATTTTTAATTTCGTCTACAGCGAACAGCGCACTGGCTATCATCTCTTTCGATTTTTCATCGATGCACCATTTTCATTGCAAAATTCCGTATTTCTCCAGTGGTATCCCCAAAAGAATTTGCGAGCCATCGATGATTCCCGTGTGCTGCTGAAAATGCGATCGGAACAGCCGATGGGTGTTTCTTTTGTCGGTCGGCAGACATATTTTCGACTTTTTGGCCCACGGCTTCACAGTGTAGAGCTTCATCTGCGTGATCCTCGATCGGAACTTGAGGTCATTCAGCCTCTATCATTGGACGAAGATGGCGTCTGGTCCTGTTTTTTGGATATTCCCGTCAATGGTTTTTTCTACCATTATCGTATCCAAAAATACGCCTCTCATACTGGCCAGCAGGGAATTTATGAGGAAAGTATCCTCACAGATCCTTATGCCAAAGCGCTTTGTGGACCCAAAGGTCCCGGCATTATCGTTCCACAAGAACGATTAGATCCCTCGCACTGTGACGAATTTCAGGTGCCGGATTGGGAAGATCTACAAATTATGGAAGTACATCTCCGTGACCTTTTGGCGCATGCCGACAATATCCCTGAAGAAAAGCGCTATCTCTTCTCAGGACTTCGGGAGTGGCTCGATGATCCGCATAACTACTTGCTGGAATCCGGCATAAATGCTGTCGAACTGCAGCCCATTGCGGAGTACGAACATGGCGAAGCACATGAATACGCCTGGGGCTATATGCCCACTAATTTCTTCGCTCCCTGCAGTGCCTATGCTTCCAATCCCCAAAAAACCTCCCAAGTTACGGAATTTCAAGAATTGGTGGCGAAATTTCATTCGCTGGGAATCGCCGTCATCCTCGATGTTGTCTATAATCATCTTGGCTCACCGAATCCTTACGTGTCGATTGACTCCGATTACTATTTCCGCCATAACTCGGATGGTCATTTGTCCAATTTCAGCGGCTGCGGCAATGACTTTCGCAGCGAAGCTCCCATGGCACAGAGGGCCATTCTCGATAATTTAGAACATTGGATTAAAACTTATCACGTCGATGGTTTCCGCTTCGATCTAGCCGAACTCCTTGGAATGGATTGCCTGCGGGCCATCGAGGAGCATTTAAAAAAAATCAAACCTTCTGTCATCCTCATCGCCGAGCCCTGGAGCTTTAGGGGATATATCGGACATGAAATTCGATCGACCGGTTTCGCCGCTTGGAATGATGAGTATCGCAACTTTATTGCCGATTATGTCCGCGGCAATGGCAATCGTGAAGGTCTGGAATACTTCATGGGCGGATCGCTGAAATACCGTTCCAAATTTCCGGCACAGAGCATCAATTACGCCACCTCTCATGACGATCGATGTTGGATCGATCACATTACGGAAAATGCTCATCATAATGGATATCATCCGACCGAAATCGATCGTCGCCGCACACACCTCAGCATTGCAATGCTCTTTGCCAGCATCGGGATTCCGATGTTTACGGCCGGACAGGACTTTTTTCATTCCAAGCATGGTACCTGTAACACCTATAAAAATCCCGAACTCAATGCCTTGGACTACAAACGCGGGTTGTGGTTTGCGAGTACTAGGGAGTATTTTCAAAAATGGTCTCATTACCGAAAATCTCCATCCGGGCGACTCTGGAGACTTCCTAAACGCCCCTCACGGCATTACCTAAGAGCCTATCCTTCCCGAGAGGAAAATTCCTCTATGGCCCTATTCTTCAATGCGAGCGAAGAACTGGGATCACAAAAACTTCTATTCGTGATCAATCCCCATGCCACAGAGGTGCATTTTGATTTGTCTGAATTGAGTTCATTAAATTTACGTCAGATAGCGGATACAGAACGCTTGGATGCGATGGGATTGCAGCATTCTCTCTATACTTTCCAGAATTCCGTACTACAACTTCCACCGCTTTCCTGCGGCTTGTGGGAAAGTTTTTGAAAAATATACTGGTTTTCTAAAAAAATCTCATTCCCATGTTGAAAACATCTTTGATGCTTCAAAACATCGCTTATTTGCCCGCCTTTGAGCCCTTCGGGCTCTGGCCCGCTGCGCGGGCTGCGCTGAAGAAAAAAATACAAAGCGGGAGCTTTTATTTTTTTCTCACCGCAAAGGCGGAGAAAGAAAACGGAAGAATCTCTCCTCAGCTGAAGAAGTTCATAGCTTTTAATTCGCAGCTCCCAAAAAGATTGACAAATGTGACATGGCTAGCATCTTATACCTCACTGAAGGAAGGATATTCGCTCCGATCCGTAAGTTTGGAGAGGAAAGTCCGGACACCATAGAGCAGAATGCCTCGCGAAAGCGAGGGTATGCGAGGACAAACTTCGCATAACGGCCAGTGCAACAGAAAACATACCGCCTTCGGGTAAGGGTGAAAAGGTGCGGTAAGAGCGCACCGCCTTTGAGGTAACTCAAGGGGCAGTGTAAACCCCATTCGGTGCAAGACAGAATAGGAGATAGAGTGGCTCGCTCGTCAAAAATCTCGGGTTAGTCGCACTTCCTGTAATGGGAAGAAGTTTTAGGAAATTTTCTAAAACTTAGAGAAATGAATATCGGGAATGAACATTCTCAACAGAATCCGGCTTATCCTTCAGGAATTTCATGTGCCCAAGAAGCCTTATGTCGGAGATAAGAGGTTCATGGGGAAGCATTAGAAGGTGCCGTCAAATGTGTCATTTGAAAATTTCGTTCCTCAAAATAAACGAAATGGCGTTCTCTTTTCACTCGATACTTCAAAAATATCCGCTTCTTTGTCTCGGCTTTCCACATCCGCTCACACACTCTCTCTTTGTTGCCTGATTTTGACGACACTCCCTAAATCGTTTATCTTAAGCGTTGGAATTTTCTCAATCTCTGATTTTTGCCCGCCTTTGCGGGAAGAAAAAATGAAAGCTCCTGCTTTACATTTTTTCTTTCACCGCAGCCCGCGCAGCGGGCTAGAGCCCAAAGGGCTCAAAGGCGGGCAAAGAGGAAAGCCGCCGGCCAATTAGAGACGGTGTTTAGACTTCTCTCGAAACGACGTTTAAGGACGCTTCCAATTAAGAATGGAAGAGATAGGCTTGAACCTCAAGCCGAAGTGTTTTCGTCTGTTTCTGTATGTATCGGCGCTGATTTTAAAGCGTTTTATGAAGGCTATTACAAACCCCACAAACATTTTTATCATCGTTTCGAAAGATGATACTGCGGCTGAAGAACTATGATGCTCCGGTTGGGGAACTAGCAATCGCTTCCGTTTCAAAGATCTTTACTTTTTCAAAGATAGACCAATGGTAAGGATCTTCTTTCTCTAAAGATGGAGAGAGATAATCACCATCCTTGTCGGCATTGGCAGAAGGATCAATCCATATGACTTGGTAATGGATGTCTTCCGACAGAGCATCCAAGGCCTGTTTAAAAGCTTCATGTGCCGATTGATAATTTTTTAAAAAGCACCAGGCGCGGTATTCTTTTGCATCGGGAAGGTGGCTTTGTAGGGATGATTTTAAGACCCCACAAGTCCAATCGACAGCGGCGATATATTCCACATAGATGTCACGCTCCGGGTCTTCTTGCTTCCATTGCATCCAAAGTTCCTCAAGTGCTAGGCGCATTTCGGGCACAGCCAAAAGTACGGTTTTAGAAATGGCATGGGCTCGTATGATGGAATTTAATGCCTTGAGTTCATCTTTTTTCGAAATTTCCAGCATTTGGTCTCCATCTTGTGAGGCATCCACTAAATTCCAGAAGAGAATATTTTTCATGTTTTACAATTTTTTAACAATTTCAGACAACTTCTGCCAAAAAACTCATCACAGTTCAAGATTATTTTTACATATTTTTTACAGTTTCTTAAAATATCCAGTTCAGTAAGTTTGACAAAATTTTGCCATGAGAAAAAATATCCGCTTTCCTTAGCCGAATCTCCATATAAAATGTCGCCAATTGACAGATAAGCCTCAAATTTTATGAGATAAGAAGTTCGTTATTTATGGGATACCGTATCCAAAAATTATCTTACTTTTGGCTTTTTTTAAGCGTCATGTCTCCTCTGCGCTCAGAAATGGCACCGGAGGCGACAGAGACTCTGGAGTGGATTCCTTCGGCTTTACCGGTCGAGACCGGCAGCTTTTGGACTCCTTTCACCTGCTTTTTTCTTCTCACGTTGACGATCCTAACCGTCGGCATGATTTACGGAATCATACGCTACCGTCGTCGACATCGAGCGATTCCCGAAAGATCCCTGACATCGGCAGAGCAATTGATGGTGGATTTAAAAAAAGCTCGGCAAGCCATAGTGCTTCCTCAGGCCGATGCCTTTGCCATGCTTCTCACGACGGGAATTCGCCGCTACATCGAACGAGAATTTCCTCAGCAGAGCCGGACCCAGACGACGGAGGAATTTTTACAATCTTTTCAGCAGATCGAATGTATCGATTGGGGCACCCAGAGCTCCCTCTGCGATGTGCTGCGATTCGGTGATCAGGTCAAGTTCGCCGGACGAGAATTGCAAAAAAACGAACGACGTATGCTTTACGGCAAGGCCTGTTCATTGGCATTGACGCTTCGCCGTTTATACCGCCGTCGGCAAAAAGAAAAAACTTCAACCGCCAATTCCAATCCTAATCCTAAAAATTTAACCATTTCCGCTGTCCATGACTAATTTTCGATTATGTTCACCCCTATGGCTCCTATTGTGGCTATTGCTACCACTTCTCCATGGCCTCGTCCGCCGTCGCCGACAGCCCAGTTTCCGCTTTTCTAATCTAGGAGCTATACGCAGCAGCGTTCCTCAAAATTCCTCATCGCATCACAATACCTTATCGCTCCTCCGGTTGTTAGGCTTAGCTTTTCTCATCTTCGCCTTGGCAAGGCCACAATATGTAGAGAAAATCCATGAAACACATAAAGATGCAGTCGACATGGTGATCGCATTGGACCTCTCTTCATCGATGATAGCCCTCGATTTTTGGGAACCTTCGAAACCGATCGTGACGCGCCTAGATATCGCGAAAAAACTTACGACGGAATTTATCGAAAAACGCCCTCACGATCGCATCGGACTTATTGGATTTGCGGGTGAATCCTATGTGGTGAGCCCCGTGACGTTCAATCACGAATGGCTGATTCAGAATTTAGATAGATTGCACGTCGGGAGTATTCCGGACGGAACGGCCATCGGTTCCGCCATTCTTGCCGGATGCAACCGCCTTCGAGACATGGAATCAAAATCCAAAATCCTTATTTTCTTGACAGATGGAAGAGACAATTGCAGCAAAGTAACTCCTGAAATCGCTGCCGAAGCTGCTGCTCAGTATGGGATCAAAATTTACTGTATCGGCATCGGGAAAGAAGGAATGGTTCCTATTCCTGTTGTCGGCCAGGACGGGAAGCCTATTGTCGACCACTTCGGGAAGCCCTTAATAGGAGGACGTGAGAAACTCTCGCTGGACGCTTCCACGCTTTGCAAAATAGCGGAAACGACGCAAGGTAGGTTCTTTCATGCCCATAATCACAAGGAATTTAGCGAAATTTACCGCACCATCGACGAGCTTGAAAAGACAGAGATTCAACTGCAGGCCTATGTGGAAACTCAAGAATATTTCGCTATTTTTGTCCTCATGGCTCTGATATTTTTGTTTCTAGAGATCGTCCTTCGGTATACATTATGGAGGGTAGTGCCATGAATTTTCTTCATCCTTTTTACCTATGGATCGCTTCGGTCACGTGCAGTGGGCTTATCCTGCTCTTCATCTACAGCGAAAAAAAATGGCAGTCGCGGCGACGTAAGCTCGTCACTGACAAGGCCTGGCATCGCCTCGTGGAGCAGCACAGTTTTTCTCATCAACTCTTAAAATACTTCTTATATCTTTTAGGGACACTATTTCTCATGATAGCGTTGGCGAGGCCGCGCTGGGGATATTCTTGGAAGGAATATCATTCTCAGGGTGTGGACATTCTCTTTGCCATCGATGTCTCGCGGAGTATGTTGGCCGAAGACCTAAAGCCTAATCGATTGGAACGTACGAAGATAGCCATTCAGGACTTCGTGCCTCAGCTTCACGGACACCGCATCGGGCTCATCGCCTTTGCCTATGATTCCTTCATTCAATGTCCCATGACCCTTGATTATCGCGCCTTTCTGCAGAGTTTGGAAGCTCTGGATATTTATACCATTCCGCAGCAGGGAACCGCCATCGCTTCTGCCATCCGGGCCGCAGAAAAAGCATTGGAAAAAACGCGCAATGAACGCATTGTTCTCATCTTCTCCGATGGCGAAGAACTCAAAAAAGATGCTATTACAGCGGCTGAAGCAGCCGCGAAAGATGGGATTCATATCTTCACCATTGGCGTCGGTTCTCTGGAAGGCGGAATGATTCCTCTAGCGGAAAAAGATCGCCCGACGCGCTACCTCCAGGACGCCGATGGCAAAGATGTCATCACAAAACTCGATGAGTCCACACTCCAAAAAATAGCGGAAATTACGGACGGACGTTACGTCCATCTCTCCGTTCAAGAACTTCAGGAATTGCTACAAGAACTTCAAACGCGTTTCCCCATTCGAGAACAAGAGGTATATCAGGAAAAAGTTTTTACGGAGCGCTTCCCCTACTTCTTACTATTGGCCATCGGTCTCTGGTTTATAGAAGCTCTTATATCCACTTATCGCCGATCGAAATTGATCCACCAGTCCTACAACTCTCCCTGGATAATTTTCCTATTCACGCTCATTTTATTTTACGGCGGAATGCCGGAATCTTTCGCTCTTCAGAGTAAAGGAGAGAAATACTTTGCTAAAAAGCGCTATGACCTGGCGCAGGCTTACTATGAGAAGGAAATTCTCAAGCATCCGGAAGACCCCAAACTTCTCTACAATCTCGGAACGACTTACTTGGTACAGAAAAAATGGCCTGAAGCTATTAAAAGATTCAGGAGATTGCTCACGGTTTCTGAGCTGGAGCTTAAGGACAAAATTTTCTTCAATCTGGGAAATATCTACTTCGAACAGGGGAAACAGGTGCAAGAAATCGAACCGCTTGATGTTGAAGTGGTACAAAAACTCTGGGAAAAGAGTATTCTTCAATACGATAATGCTCTAGCGCTATCGGAAAATTATACAGCAGCGCAAAACAATCGCCGCTATGTCCAGAAATGCCTGGAGGAGTTTTTAAAGCAGCATAAACCACCAGAAGAGGATAAATCTGACGAACAGCAAAAGAATTCCCAAAGATCTCCTTCTGGGGATCAAAAATCAGGATCAGGTGATTCCCAATCTCCGGAAAAAAATGAGGATCAAGGACAAGAACAACAAGACCCGCAACAGCCTCAAGAACCTCAGCAATCTTCATCCGGAGATGAAAAATCAAAATCTGATGGTGATAAGTCAGATTCCAAGGAAGGACAATCCGACGCGCAGCCAGAGGACGCTCAAGGCGAAGATTCGCAAAATTCAAAATCTCCTCAAGATGAGTCCAAAGAATCCAACGATCAAGAATCCTCTTCGTCCTTCGAAAACAAATTTTCTGATGGAGATGCTTCTCCTGGGAAGGAAGCAAAAGATTCTGCCAAAGCGCAGGATGAGTCAGAAAATTTCCAACAGACAAAGCCAAAATCCGATGATGCTGCCTCTTCATCAAACGATGATCTGAAAGAAAATCCCGAACCTCCTCCTTCTCAGAAATCTTCCGAGAGAGAACAGCGACAACCGCAAAAAACTGAGCCATCTCAAGATCAGCCGACAAAAGGTAACGCTGCGCCCAACGCAGCAGGAAAAGATCAGTCAACTCCTCAAAATCCAGCAAGAAAACAACAGCAGCCACAAAAAACTGAAGCAGCCCAAAGCTCTTCTTCAGGAGCATCTGATGCGGCCGACAAGGGCAAGATGGCCGATGAGAATGGTAAAAAAGAGGAGGCTCACGCTTCTGATTTCAGTGAAAAGAAAGCGGAAGAGACACCTGTTTCGCAGGCTGCAGCCGGGAGTGCTAGTTCCCAGCTCCAAAATACAGCCGACAAAGAGATGACTCTCCTGGAGGCCAAGGCGCTTTTGGACTCCGAAGCGGGACATGAGAAGAAATTGCTCTTATTTCATGGCCCTGATACTTCCACAGACATTTTACAACCATGGTAATATTGAATCGCATGAGCATGAACCCTTTTATTCGACTTCTCTATTTCTTACCATTTTGTTTTTCGGCCGCTTTTGCGTCAGATATTCAGCTGCGAGCTTTTTTTCAGCCTTCCCAGATTCATCTCGGTCAAAGCGCGCAATATGTCATAGAAGCTTCTGGAGACATCGCGCAGTTCACTTACCAGCCACCACATATTGATGGTCTTCGCTTTTTGTCTTCCAAAGATAGGCAGTCCATGCAATTCATCAATAGACATCCGTCGATACAGCTGAGCAGAATATTTCGCGTTCAGGCCAGGCGCACGGGAACTTTCACCATACCCCCTCAGTCCCTTTCCATCCATGGCAAAAATTATGAACTACCATCGGCAACGTTGCAAGTCCTAGACCCTGAAGAAAGTCTAGAAGATGAGGAAGAAATGTATTCACATTCCCAAGAGCCATCGGTCCAGCTTTCGGTCACTTTGCCGACAAGTCTCTACATCGGGGAAGTCATTCCTATTAAGATAGAATTGAAATTTCCAAGAATTTATCCCTGCAACCTGTTACAGCCTAACCCGACTTCTCTGGAAAATACATGGATCCATGGGCCTTTTTCTAAGCCCTACGAAGTGCCTTCCCGAAACAACGGTCGCGATGCTGTTTATTGCTGGGACACTACGATTTCCGCCATCAAATCCGGGGAGTCATCGCTGCAGTATAGCCTAGACGTAGTCATTCAAGCGATGGATGCATTCTCTTCTCTTTTCTCTTTTTTTTCCAACAACCAAGGAGAGCAGCTGCAAGTTTTATCCAAAAAACTTTCCGTCCAAATTGCAGATTTACCCACTCCGCGGCCTGACTTTTTCGGCGAAGGCATAGGACATTTTAGCATAAGCAAGGCCCATATTTCGGATCAACAGACGCTTTTGGAAGAGCCTCTGACATTAAGGCTTGAGTTGGAAGGCCAGGGCAATTGGGAACGTATGTCGCCACCAGAGCTCTTATATAATGCCGATGAATGGCGAGTCTATCCGCCGAAATGCGACTTTCATCCTTCTGATACGCTGCAGTACAGCGGGAAAAAGACCTTTGATTACGTGATCATTCCCCTCAAGACAGGGAAGCTCTCGGCGCCGACGGTGACGATGAGCTATTTCAATCCCCAGAAAAAAGATTACCAAACATTGCGGCACGAATTTTCAGAACCTATCCTGGTTTCGAGAACCCAGCAAATCGCTTCTCAGGCCACATCTTCTAAAAACAATATCTCTCGAGGGATTACTCCAAAGCCAGATGGTGAAAAAAACAACGCTCCAGAAACATCTGAAGATAATTTTTTCTACTTGAACGATACCGTTCACTTTAAGTGCCTGACGCCGCTGTACCGCCAAAGATGTTTTTGGCGCTGGCAATTATGGCCACTTATGCTATACCTGACATGGCTATCCTGGCGATACATCAAGAAGCAGAAGTCCAAAACTTCATTTCGAGATGATCCCAAACGCCATCGCCGGCAGATGTTTCGATACCTGAAGCAAGCCCAAAAAGCGATCGATAGGCAGCAGATAGAGGCCGCTTCTCAGGCCCTACAGGAAGCACTCTACGCCTTTCTCATCTACCGCAAAATCTGCGATAGTCGATCGATAACCTATGGGGAAATCCGACAAATTTGCGAAACGAAGCTCCAGAACTCTGAAGATAAAGTGATCATTCACAACATTTGCCAAGATCTCGAACTTCAGCACTTTAGTCCCTCGTCCATCTCATCAGAAACGCTCCAAAGAGATTTGGATCAACTTAAAAAACTTTTTTACCATTAACTCATCGTGATCCTTTTATGAAATTTTTATCCACTTTATCGCTTATGGGAATAATCATCCCGCTCGGGATATATGCCCAAGAAGGTTCTTTTTATCTGGGTAACGCAGACCTTCATGAGGGAAATATCGAGTCAGCGATTGGCCATTACCGGGAAGCTCGACATGAAGAATTTTCAGCCGCGACGTCGGCTCAGCTGGCGCGTTGTTACGAGGCCAAAGGCCAAATGGGACAAGCCCTTCTTCATCTTGAACAAGCACAGTTGATGGACCCTCAAAACAGAGCACTTCGCAAAACGCAAGAGGACTGGTCAGAAAAATATTCATTATCTTATCCTAAACTATCGTGTGTTGAAAATATTGTATCGTACGGTTCGGCCACCTTTTGGTCAGGTTTATTTAGCATAGCCATTTGGTTGTCCCTTATCCTCATAGCTTATCCCAAAACATCGACTGCAGTTCAAAAGACGATTCGCAACGCACTTTGGACGACGGACATTTTTCTGTGCTTGGCCGTTATTTTCGCGATTCATTTTTTTGAAAAAAAACATCGACTGGCCATAGCCGTACGCGATATCCCTGTCCTTGTCGCCCCAACGGAAAAAAGCCCCACACTGTGTTCTCTTCGAAATGGAGAGTCTGTATATCCACAAAAACAACATCACGATTTTCTTTACATCACGACGCTCGATCGTCATTCCGGTTGGGTGGCCTCTCAAGATGTGAAATGGATCATCCCTCGATCATCCTAAAAGGCGTCATTTCGAGAATCTCAAGGTCTTTCCACTTCTCACGCGTCCACTATCCGCTGTCTTTGCAAAAAGGAAATGAAAATCATTTTCATTTCCTCTTTGTCGTCCGCTGTGCGGACAATCCCTTTGGGATTCAAAGACAGCGGACAAAACCGATCGCCAATGAAGCATTTTTCATTTTATCCTTCCTCTCATCATGACTTCCATTTTCCGCTGCTTTGTTCCTCAGGCCTCACAATTCGAGATCGGACAAGAATATGGCTTACCGAATCCAGAAGCGCACCATCTCGTCCATGTACTGAGAGCCAGCGCTGATTCGGAAATTCATCTTCTCGACGGGAACGGTCACATAACACGCGCCAATCTCAGGATTTATCAACGCAAAGCACGGGTATATATTAAAGAACATCTTTCCATGGCAGCACCAACACCCCGAATCATCCTGGCTCAAGGATTTTTGAAAAAAAATGCCATGGACTTACTATTTCGCGATGCAAGCGCCCTAGGTGTTAGCCAAATCGCGCCCATTATAGCCAAACATAGCGAACTTAAAATCCCACCAAGCCAAATCGCATCCAAGATGGAACATTGGAGATCGATCGCCATTGCGGCCTGCAAACAATCAGGACAGGCATTTCTGCCACAAATTCTGATACCACAACATTTGGAAATCTTTTTTTCAAAAATATCCTCCGAATCCAATGTCCTTCTCGTCGGTAAACTGGCGAGAGAAACACCAACGCTTTGGCAGGAACTCGAGAGCATTACTTTGGGACAAGATATTGCATCGATGATACTTTTCATAGGGCCTGAAGGTGATTTCAATTCCGAAGAATACCAACTTTTAGCGGCTAAAGGAGCACGCAATATTCGACTCTCTCGCCAAATTTTAAGAGCCGAAACCGCCAGTGTCTATGCCCTGAGCGTCATCGATCAATGGAGACAATATGATGCAGAAAAATTTCATGGATGAATCAGAACGATTGCGTTTTATTCATGAACTCGATCGTAATTTTTCCGTCATCGCCCCAGCGGGAGTCGGCAAAACCACCGCCATTACCTCTCGCGTCGTCGAGTGGATTCGACATGATCTAAAGAACAATTCTCTCGATAATTTCGATAAAAATGTTTCCCTTTTCGTCGTCACTTATACCGAAAAGGCCGCCAAGGAATTAAAGCACCGCGTCTGGGAATTTTTTTCTAAAAAAACTTCATCTTCGGCGTCCGAAATATCGGAATCCTTATCTTCCGTTTTTTTCGGCACCATTCACAGTTTAGCGGATAAATTTCTGCGTCATTATGGTATTCATTTAGGCCTCGCTCCCAATTTTACCATCAGCCTCGAACCTCAAAAACTTTGGCATCATTTCCTTCAGGAAAATCCTGACCTTTTGGCCTCGATTCCACCAGAGATTTTGAAAAAAATTCAATCCGAATATAGTCTGTTAGAGCTGCTGTCGCTCATTCCGGAAGCGCCTGATTTTCAGGATCATTCTCTCTTCTTTCAAAAAAATTCTGCCGTATCTCATGACGAGCACAATGAGCATAATAGTTATAATGAGTCCCTCTTCCCGCCTCCGCCTGTTGTGAACTTCGATGCCACATTACAATTTCAGACCAAAGGACGAGCCTCTTCCTCCATCGCGTCATTTCAAAAGCAATTGCGCGATTGGGTTCAAAAAGGAGGAGCTGAGCCATTTCCCAAGTTAGAGATTCATCATGCAAACTTTTTAGCCGTCCTCTTGCCGGAAATGCAAAAACAATGGCAATGGGCCGATGATGTCATCCGGAGCTTTTTTTCAAAAATTCAGGAGCAATATTTACAATACAGAATTCGGACAGGCCAGCTCTTCTATCGAGATCTGATCACCCTAGCGCATCGCTGTCTAGAAGATGAGAGAATGGCCAAAGATATTCCCAGTTATCGGATCATTTTGGACGAGGCTCAGGACACGGATCGTGACCAGTTTGAATGGTTATTATCGCTCGCCACTTCAAAAAAACATCCATTGGAATTGCCAGATCAGGGTCATTTTTGCATGGTGGGAGATCCGCAGCAATCCATTTATTCCGATCGTGCCGCTTTATCGATTTACCTCGAGCTACATCGGCGTTTTGTGGCTGAACATAAGGCCGAAGAGCTCACATTTTTCGTCACAATGCGATGCCCTCGGTCTTTGGTAAACTTTGTCAATCTGAACTTCGCCAAAATTTTAACCGGTGTGAATGGACAAGCACCTTTTGTGCCGCTTCGCACCCCAACAGATGTCCTTCAGGGGAATGTTTTCCAATGGCTCATTTCAAGCGATCGAAACTCAGAAAATCCAGCTCTGGAAGAAGCGCGGATCATAGCCAAGACTTTTCAGTATCGATCCGCATCCGATTTTGGCGCACAACAATGGTCTGATATCGCTTTTCTGTGCCCACGAAAGGAATGGCTTTACGAATTGACTCAGGCATTTCAGATGCTTCCCGGAACGCCGGACTGTCAACTACATTCCCAAGACCAAACCTATTGTCATTCGCCGCTCGACCTATGGTTCACGGCTCTCGTCACCGTTTCTCTGGAACCGAAGAATGATTTCGAAATGACCGGAATTTTGAGAGAAATTTTCGGTATTTCCGACATGCGCATTGCGCACCATTTCGCCCTACAGGAAAACGATGAGGAAATTCAGAAAATTCAGGAAAATTTTTTAAAAAATTATGCGGATATCCTCAAAAAAAGTCCTGTAGAATTGTTAGAGTATATATTGCGGCACTACAGCCTGATAGAGCGGCTAGAAGCGATTTTCGAACGGAATTTTCAGGCCGAATATGAAAGACTTTATAATCATGCCCACGATGCCACATGCCGCGGCATTACGCTTGACGTATGGCTACAAGAACTCACTTCGCGCCTAGAGGAAAATCGTTCCGATATTTCCGTCAATCCAAACACCCTTCAGTTCTTTACCTTCCACAAATCCAAGGGACTGGAATGGCCGATCGTCATCATCCCTTTCTTGCGCCGTGGAAAGCGAGAGCATCATGCCATCTATCCAAAAAATATTCTGACACAAGAGGGACCGCATATCGTCTTCAACAAGCATCACATGTCGATATTCGAAGAGGAAATCAAACTTCGGCAGACCCAGAACGAGGAACGGCTTCTCTATGTGGCCATGACGAGGGCCAAAGAGCAATGTATCCTTGTACGGGATGAATCTCTTTTTCCCAAAAGCTTCGGCAGCATGGCTCAAATCCTTCATCGCTCCAGTACTTCAACATCGTCCTCAACCTTCTGGCAAAATCTGCCGCCTTTCGAGCCTTCCAGGCTCCCGCCCGCTACGCGGGCCGCGACCGAGAAAAAATGAAAATTTTCATTTTTTCTCGGTCGCAAAGGCGGCCAAAAACCAAACATTCACAGCAGCACGAAAACCCGAGAACGGCCTAAGTCTACTTGACTTCTTCCCTGTGATTTTCAGCGTCTAGAGTCGTTGGGGCCGTAGCTTAGCTGGTAGAGCGCGTCGTTCGCAATGACGAGGTCGTCGGTTCGATCCCGATCGGCTCCACCAAGGGATTTTATCTAGCTACTGAGGATATTTTAGGTCCCAGAGGTTTTTGCGGCGCTATCGGGCTTATAAATGTGGGGAACACATTATTTTTATATAAAATATACATGCCACTAATCTAAGTCAGAAACTGTGGGACCAAGAATTCTATCAGCAGGAGTTGTAGTAACTGGTGTTGCAGCTCCGGCAGGCGCTGGTGGAACATCCACGGGAGGAGCTCCGCTTTTAGGAACAGCAGGATCCTCGTTGACAGGAACCGGAGCTGGATTTTCGTCGGCAGGAACGGTTTCGCCTTCATGCGTTTCCGGAGG
>JAITIW010000065.1 GCA_031279255.1 Puniceicoccales bacterium | reverse complement strand
ATGCTCCACTTTTTCCCGTGATAAATAACTTAGATACCGCCGCGATGGTATTTTTATCCATACCTTGATGATGTAGCGCCAACACCATCTCGCACTTCGCCTTCATCTCGCCTGGAAGATAACCCTCCGCTTTCGGTCTTTTTTCAAACCTGCTTCACGAGCATCCGAGAGACTAGTGGCAATTTCATCGGCTCTTGTATTATAGCGATAGTATTCCAAAATTTCTTCCTTAGAATAATTACAGCGATTGAGGACATCATAGGCATAGCCGATAACCGGACATTCTCGAGAGATATTCGTTAATTCTTCCGGCGTCGTGTCGGATGCGTATTTGAGGAAATAGGCCCATTTATCGATCATCGTTCAGGACTCTTCGAAGGTCTTGTGAATTTTTCCCAATTCTAGGAAGGATAGGAAAAACTCTTCGATAGTACAGGTATTATCATGGAGCTCCTGCAGTTTGAACTGTAATAGATAGCGCTCCTGCGCTGGGAATAACTTATACTTGATAATAGCTAAAAAAAACGACGGGGTTCAGCCGGCGGTAGTCCTTCGAAGTATCCTGCTGGCCGTAGGCCTTGCTGATATGATAACAGGCACGTCTAGTGAAGGATGAACGCTACTGCACTGCATTTCAACAATATACTGCTTTCCTTCCGTATCGCGACAGAGGACATCGAGAATACTCCGCCTTAAAAGTGCGATTCCCGGATCTTGATGAATCGGCAGCAATGTCAGATCTGCAATCGGATTCTGCACACTCACCAAGATGTCATTCAGAAACGCCAACAAAATATCCTTGTGCTTTTCTTCTCCAAATAGGTGCTTGAAGGCAAAATCATTCTTTGGGTCTAGAAAATAGCTCACGAAGTCAATATATCATTTTTTTGTCGAAAATCATTTTTTAAATTTAAAAAAGTTATCCTGCTCAGCAGAGCAAGCTTTCAGACAAAATACAGTTCATAGACGAAATGATTCCTTGCGATCTCAACGATCACCCGTATGGGAAATGCCACGTTATTTTGCCTCTGTCCTGAAAGAGGATATTTACAAGACATTGACAGATGGCTGTTCAAAAAGAACCTTCGTGTAGTATTTCTATGACTCAAGCTTCGTCGATTTCTCTCGTCATCATGGCAGCCGGTATAGGAAGCCGTTTCGGTGGCGATAAACAAATAACGCCCATCGCTCCTGATCTGGCGACTTTTTTCGAGTATACGCTCTACGACGCCATGCGTTCCGGCATCCGCCACGTTGTTCTTGTCATTCGACCTGAGATGGACGATTTTTTTCGAGAACAGATCCTGAAAAAAATTCCCAAAAACCTTACTTGTGACATTGTCCACCAAACATTCCCTTTCTCCAAACGAAAAAAACCGTGGGGAACGGGCCACGCGATTCTCTGCGCCCAGGACAAAATCCGAGATTATTTCATGACCGCCAATGCGGACGATTTTTATGGACGGGAAGCCATTCAATCGCTGGCACAGTACCTGCCAACACTCTCTCCAGGCCAAAAAGGAGGTGCTTGTATCGCATATCTCTTGAAGGAAACGTTATCTTCGTCAGGTCCGGTCTCGAGAGGCATATGTCATTGTGACGAACGAGGAGATCTACGTGGTATTATAGAAAACGAAGGAGCTTATCGGCAAAACAATGGCATCATCACCAATGCCCGAGGAGCTATTCTCTCTCCAGATGCTCCGGTATCGATGAATTTATTGGGATTTACATCGGCCTTTATGGACAAGCTACAGCAGCAATGGGAACTCTTCTATGTTCAACATGCTTCTTCACCAAGTGCTGAATTTGGATTCCCGACCACCATTCGGATGTGTTCAGAAGACCCAGAGTGGAAGATTAAGGTACTTTTGTCAAAATCCTCATGGATTGGCGTTACCTATCGCGACGATCTTTCTCGAGCATCAGATATCATTCATCAGAAAATTCAGCAGGAAACTTATCCTCAAACACTGTGGAGCTAACACTGATCCTCCTCTCGCAAGAGGCGTACCATGAACGAACCCTTAAATGGGAAGTTCTGAGCCAGGCTCATGGTTACACGACAGCGTTCGCCAGAAAACATCAGCGAAGTAATATTCCCGATATCTTTGATCACCTTTGCGTTCATGTCCAAGAACCGGTAAAGTCCAATATTCTTTTCGTGGACCACTACGATATAGAAGAGCATTTTCTGTCACCTAAGCAGCACTATCAGCTCTTCCTACAGCTCTCCCAATGGTTCCAATTCCTAAAACAATACCTTCCTCCCGCTTGCGCCATCGATCCCAGCGTCTTTGAATTTATCCAAAAAAGCTCATTTTATTTTCAAGAGGAGACCCAGGCCAGTGCCGTACTTTTAAAATTACTCTACCGCTTTGCACAACTTGAAGGACTTCCGGTACGAGAACAATGGCTAAAAGATCACCAAGAATCTCAAAAACTCGATGTGATTCTGCACCAGCCGCTCACGACTTTCAGGGCCGAATATGCGCCATGGCTTGAGGCGATAGTACCCTCTCTCCATCAGTGGATTCTGCAGTACTCAGACCACGCTCAAGCACTGTCTTCCTCAATCCCATAAGGAACTTTCTCCCAAACCCATGAGAAATTATTCGATTGCCATGGAGGCCTAAGGAGGGAGTTGAATAACGTCCAGCAATTTGTGGTTCAGATCGCGCAGGATTTCTGCTCCCTAAACCCATGACCTTCCCTCTAACTCCATGAGAAACCCTCGGTTGCCGCGAGAGACCAGAGGGGAAGAATCCATCAGGCCCAGCAGACGGCTGCCGCCGAGGGGCTGCAGGGCGAAAGCGACGGACGAAGCAAAATTAGGACAGAGACCTCCTTTCCTGGTTATTCTTTCCACATCCAAACGCCCAAGTCGCCTAGCTCTTGCCAATCCATATCAAAAAATATTAAAATTTGTCCTTGACCATCTACTCCTCAGCATATAGAAGTGGCCTCATCTTATGTTTTACTACAGAATTTTTGCCACTTTCTTCCTTTTTTCGGCCGTCCTCAGATTATCGGCCGAAAAGATCCACGTCGCTTTTTGCTGCGATAAAAATCACTACTGCGAATACATCGGTGTAACAGTCTACAGCATAGGCAAAAACATGGCGGCGGAAGACGAGCTCGTCATCCACATCCTAATGCTCGAAACAATGGAGGATGAGCACCGGACGAAATTTCAGAAACTTAAGGATGAATTTAGCGGCAAGATGGACATCTGCATATACGACGATGCATCTACGATCGCCAAAATCCGCGGACTCATTGAGGGAATCGATCACAGACCTAACACGATCGGCTATTACATCTTATTCACCTTGGATGAGGTACTACCCGATCTCTCAAAAATCATTTGTCTGGATGCAGATGTTTTAGTTTTGACCTCATTGAGAGATTTTTGGAATATACCTCTCGAAAGGCCTTACTGCGTAGCTGGGGTACGGGATCGCTATGATGACGACCCAGGGAAATTAAACCCGGACGTGCAAAACTGGCTTTTGCGTTCTTTACAGAAGTTTGGTGATAATCCAGAAACTCTATTCTCGCTTTATATCAATAGCGGCGTTCTCCTATTCAACCTCAAGCGCATACACAAACACAGTCTTTTTTTTCGAGCCATTGAGTGGACACGCAACAATAGTAATTTAGACCTCCACGATCAAACAGCTATCAATGTCGTATTCCGCGGCCGCATTCTCGAGTGCAGAGGTAAATGGAATACCTTATGCTTTCCTCACATAAACAATCCTAACATAGCCATCATGCATTTTGCAAGAAGATGCGCAAAACCATGGTTTCTCCCCGAGAACCTAAACGATCCCAATTCCCCTGTATTTATAGAAGGAGCTCCAGGTTCTTCCTCACACCCAGTCATTCATACTCTTAGCCAGGCAATTCCCCGCACTCCTGTATCCACACAGCAGGTCCAGGGAACCATCTTCAAGGAAAAACTACTCGCCATGTCAAAGGGGGCCTCGCTTCCGGGGGAAGCTTGGGACGTAGTTCAGCAAATTCCCGAGATCAGCAATATGCTTCAGAGGCTTGGCTGCCTTCAGGAGGATTCATCAACGCTTCGCTATGACCTCGACATCGACATCGTTGGCTTGGACTTTCAGGTTTCTGATGATCCTCCCGCTATGCCGCCATTAAACCTCTCCATCAAGACACAGTATTCTTCCGTCGCCATTTGCACCTTTCAGGCTGCCCTTGATCCTCAAATGGACTCCGCCCCAGCACAGGGAGAAGAAATAAGGCTCAAGTCAGCGCCGGACCCATGGATTCTCTGCGAAAGGGATTCTTCTTACCAAGCAATCCCCAAAAAAAATCTGTGGGCATTGCTCACCTTCGAAGGAGCACGCAGGAGACTCTCCGTTACCTTGTACATCCACCCGATATCATCAGCAGCCCCAGAGCAGCTCGAATCTATTCGCTCGGCGAGCAACCGAGACTGGGGTACAGTGCGTTCCGCCTTCCTACCAGAAGCCGATTCATTTCAAACCAAACCCATTGCCGACATTTTGGATCTGCTTTCTAGAAAAGAGGAGCTGGGCCTAGTATCGGACAACAGCGACGAGGAGACAGTAAACTTGCAGCTCTCAAGCCTCTGGCACTGGTACCGTGAAATGTCTCCCTGGAGGCATTATTGATCTTCCATACACAATGAGAAAAGATCCTTTGAGAAGAAGGATGCTTTCAAAAATTCACGACACTCGCATTCGCAGTT
>JAITIW010000054.1 GCA_031279255.1 Puniceicoccales bacterium | reverse complement strand
GGATTTTTGTGTCATTTCTTCGGTGAGTACGTAGGTAGTGTCAGGCCTAAACAGATTTGGAATAAATCAGAAAATACTTTTGATGATGGTTTCCAAAACATGCCTCTGAGCCTCTGCTTCGTCGCGAATCTCGATAGCCGAAAAGTGACAGCCCACACACCACTCCTCTGGACGCGTGGATTAAATGAAGAAGGTATTTGGAATCCCATTGAAGGTTCGGGTGACGGCCGTGATGGTGGTATTTGGGGCGATAGTGGTGGATTGGTCGGCTTCATCGGCGGCCGTGTCGAGTGGTTTGAATCCCTCACCGGAAAAAATGCATTGCCGACCTACGACGGCAGTGGCACCACCTCCAACTTCCGGGAAGCCATCAATGACGATGCCTGGGTTGCCGATTGGTATAAGCAGAAGCGGTCAGCCGAAAAGCGATAGCCCACACACCACTCCTTTGGACGCGTGGGCTCAATGAAGAAGGTACTTGGAATCCCATTGAAGGTTCGGGTGACGGCTACGATGGTGGTATTTGGGGCGATAGCGGTGGACTGATCGGATTTATCGGCGGCCGTGTCGAGTGGTTTGAATCCCTCACCGGAAAAAATGCCTTGCCGACCTACGACGGCAGTGGCACCACCTCCAATGTCTTGGAGGCCATCAATGGCGATGCCGAGGTCGTCGATTGGTATTTGTCACTCAAAAGGTGACAGCCCACACGCCCCTCCTTTGGACTCGTGGGCTCAATGAAGAAGGTACTTGGAATCCCATTGAAGGTTCAGAAGGTGACGGCTACGATGGCGGCATCTGGGGCGATAGCGGTGGACTGATCGGATTTATCGGCGGCCGGGTCGAGTGGTTTAAATCCCTCACCGGAAAAATGCCTTGCCGACCTACGACGGCAGTGGCACCACCTCCAACTTCCGGGAAGCCATCAATGACGATGCCTGGGCCGTCGATTGGAGAGGCACTCTTGCGAGTTCCGGTGAGTCTTCTTCCGTCACGATTGACTATGAAAAAGTTTTTGAAGGATGGGAAGGTTTCACGCTCAGCAGTAACATTCTAGGAGAAATGCGGGACTCTATGGTAAATTACTACTCTGCCAACGGCGTTCCTGCAGAATGGGGGGAAGCAAACGGCAGTCTTATGGAGGCATTTTACGCAGCTGCTCATGGCGATCTAGCATCCGCTAGTAGTATACTAAATCCTTATGTTTCATACCTCCTGTCGCGAATCAGCGAAGTCACAAAGGTGCTTTCGTCAAATTTTTTCAGTCGATTACAAGATCCCAGTCAGCTGAATAGCCTCAGAAACGAACTTAACGATGCTACCCAGGGATTAACAGAAGCCGAAAAAGCTGATTATAATGCTTGCGCGGCCTTTTATGAGGACTTACCGGCCTTGGTAAAGAATGATCCAACAAATGCTGCTTCCTCAACAAAAGCTTATATGAATGAGCATCTTACAGGCCACGAAGCTCTCAGCAAGGGCAGCGTACTTGCTATAGCTATGCTTACGGTGGATTTAACCATCTATCGGAACACTCATTAAGCACCTGAATAATTTATTTAAAGGCTTATTTTCAGCTGAATCCTGCCGAGACTTTCAAGTACTTCAAGTACTACTTGCCCATTGATCCATAGGAACTCCCTGGAGAGCTGCCGCCTTTAGAGCCCTTTGGGCTCGCCTGCACAGCAGGCCAGCGGTCTGAGAAAAATGAAAGGCTGGAGAGCCTTCATTTTTCTCGGCCGCAAAGGCGGCCGATTGACCAAACGCTTTCAGTTAGTAGCGATTTTTTCGTTTTTTTGAGATTTTGTCTGAAGTCCAAAGAATGCCGTAGCATTATACTCGAGATGTCTAGCCAATTCCGATATCGATATTCCCAAATATTGAGCGATATACTGAGCCACTAAAGACAAATAAGCCGGTTCATTGATTTTTCCTCGATGAGGAAAAGGTGCCAAATAAGGGGCATCGGTTTCGATCATGAGCCGTTCGATTCCCTGCATTTTAAGAGCTTCCCGAACATTTTTGGCGTTTTTGAATGTCACTATCCCCGTAAAAGAAGCACACATTCCACAGGCATTCAATCGACATATTTCTTCAGGACCTTCGGTAAAACAGTGAAAGACTACTTTGTCGGCATTGACCTCAGCATACTTCAGGATATCCATGACATCGCCAAAAGAATCTCTGGCATGCAAAACGATGGGAATATGGTGCCGTACAGCCCACTTCAATTGCATCTCGAAGCTTTCCTTTTGAAGCCGAATCGTTGTTTCTCTTTCAGCCAAGGATTCGGGCAATCGCGAATAATCAAGACCGATCTCCCCCACCCCGACAAAGCCTCTACGCGTCAAATGTCCATCCCACGAAGCGATAATTTTCTCCAAAGCTCCCAATGAGATGGAGGAAATATTCAACGGATGAACGCCAACGGTATAGGAGATGAAGTCATATCGCTCGGCCGCATTGGCGTATAACAAACCATCTGATTCCTGTGTTCCAATCGCAATCCAGTGCTCCACACCGGCCATTTGGGAACGCTGCCACGCTTCATCGATTTTTCCAGAATTTAAGAGATCATCCGGATGACAGTGGGTATCGATCCATCTTATCGGCCAACCTTCATCCGTAATAGACATTTTTAAAGGAAAATTTTTCCGAAGCCAAAATCTATGCCAGCAATTCTCGCAATATCTGATCGATGAGCTGGGGATTCGCTCGGCCTTTTGTCTCCTTCATGACGGGCCCCTTGAGCGCATGGATGGCATTTTCTTTCCCGTTGCGATATTCTTCGACTGGCTTAGGATAAGCCGCAATGATTTTTTTACAAATCGCAATCAATTCGTTCCGATCGGAATTTTGCTCCAAACCTCTTTTTTGAATAAGTTCATCGGCCGATTTTCCGCTGTGGAACATTTCTATAAAAAGGTCTTGGGTAACTTGCTTAGAAATACGACCTTCCTCCGTAAAACGTACCAGACCAGCCAAATTTTTAGGAGTTAACGGCATCGTCTGAAGCGTCATTTGCCCATTCGACTCTCCCAACTCCCTCAGAAGATCATTGGTCACAAGTTTTGCGATAGCCTGTGGTGCCGAGTAATGTTTCAATGTCTTTTCAAAAAATAGTGCCAATGCTGCATTGGGACATAAGACCGACGTGATCGTATAAGGAAGACCGTAATCCGATTGATAACGCTCCTGTTTGCGGAAAGGTGATTCTGGCAATTCCGATCTTATGGAATCTAAGGTTTCCTCATCGATCTTGACCGGCATTAGATCCGGGTCGGGGAAATAGCGATAATCATCGGCCGTTTCCTTATGGCGCATTTCTGTCGAAATACGTCGCTCTGCATTCCACCGACGCGTCTCCTGCGCGATGTGACCGCCATTTTCTAAAATCTTCTTCTGGCGAGCCACTTCGTACTCGATTCCATTTTTTACACCTGAAATGGAATTGAGATTTTTGAGCTCAACGCGAGTCCCTAAAGTGTGTGTTCCCTTAGGGCGCAAGCTGATGTTAGCGTCACATCGGATTTGTCCCTTTTCCATATCTCCATCGGAAATATCCGCATAGATCAGATGCATTTGCAGCGAATGAAGATAGGCGAATGCTTCTTCTGAAGAGAAGATATCGGGCTCCGAAACGATTTCCAAGAGAGCTACTCCGGCTCGATTGTAATCCACCAAACTATCACATTCTCCGTGCGTTAATTTGCCCACATCTTCTTCGAGATGGATGCGATTAAGAGCCACTTTGCGATGCTCTCCCATGATATTGCGAGCATGGCCTGGTTTTTCGATTTCCACATAACCTTTTTGGCAAAGAGGCTGATCATACTGAGAAATTTGATAATTTTTGGGACAATCCGGGTAAAAATAATGCTTCCGATCCCACTTGCAGACATCGGCTATGCGGCATTCGAATAATAATCCCGCCTTAACGGCTTTCCGTATGGCTTCTCGATTGATGACCGGAAGAGCTCCCGGCAATCCCATGATGACCGGATCCGTCAGCGTATTGGGCTCAGCGCCATAGTGATAGGGACATCCCGAAAAAAGTTTCGTATAGGTCTTGATCTGCACATGCACCTCTAACCCAATGACGACTTCATATTCCATACTGCAATTCCTAGCCCCAGATTGAGGGAAAATTTTTCCCATCCTTTGCCAAGGCGAAAAGTGAAAGAATTTTCCCAAAAAAAACAAATAAACCTAAAATCTATATGAGAGCTTCACTTTAAAAAATTGCCATCCCTAAGAAAATATATTCTCTATAGAAGGACTACGGGGAGTATGGATACATCCAATTTATGCTTGCATAATGAAAGCGACTCTGGTAAACAATGGTAAGTTTTTATTTTATGGCGTTTTCATGCAAGTTTTATTTTTCCCTGTTTTTTCATGAAACCTCCAAGAGAATTTTGTTCTTGCTAGGTTGCATCTTCAGTGGGATTCCGAGTTATGGAAATACCGACATGCTGTGGCAAGATTTTAATCCCCCTCAGGCGGAAGCTGATCCCCCTCAGGCGGAAGCTTTTTGGGATGCGATAAAACCCAAAAAAAATTCTGACAGTTTTAATGCTCATCGTCAAGAGGTGGAATCCATGGTCGATCGTATTGTAAGTAACAGAGCATTTGTATCTTACCACATATGCGATATTTTTAAAAGCAGCAGCGACAAATCTGTACCCTTTACGTTATCTCCAGGAACTGTGGCTTATCTCCCTGGCAATATCACTCCTTGTGCCGTAAAAATTTTTGGCAAAACTTCTGCAGGACAGCAGAATCCATGGGAACATCCCTTCGACACTTCAAATCTGTCTTCCCCCAACCAATCACCATGCGCTTTATTGCCCAATGGATTCCTCATTCGCCATTACGACAAGACTTCAAGTGGCAAGAATGAATCATTTAATCTTTCCAATCTTAAAGATGGGCATGGCTTCACCTTCCTCGTCTTTATTCCTGATACTCTTTTGGCTCTTGATAATCCCGACGCGGAACGTATTCCATGGTGCTCCATCGTTCGGGCTCGCATATGGGTCACAGTTACTCCACAAGACCGCTTTGTGAAAATGCTCGATCCGCAATTAAAGATTAAAAATGTCAGCGGTGATGGTAATTGCG
>JAITIW010000023.1 GCA_031279255.1 Puniceicoccales bacterium | reverse complement strand
TTCTTCGATTGGTATCAGGATAGAGATCATTTTTCGCAAGTAATGGATAACGATTCAGAATTTTGCCATCAAATTCTGCAATGCGCGCGCGATTTAGGATTTATTCATGATTAAATTTCCGTGCCACTCTTATTAAAGAGTTGCCAATATCTACGATGGCGATAACCTCCCCAGAGGCTTTTAAACGGTAGGGAGGGTGGATATGATAAGTTGTAGAACGGGGAGATATGTGCGATTGGGTATCGCGTTGGGGTTGAGTGTGAGCCTATACACGCCGCTTTCGGCAGGCAAGGTATTACTGTCATTACAAAAAGGAGACGATTGGGTGCCTTACGATGAGCACAATCTCGATGATGGTGGTGCTGCCTCAGGTGATGAATATGGTAAAACGAAAGCTTATCTGCAGTTTCCGGACTATGACGCGATGTTGCAGGGTGATCGCCGATGGAAAGCTGGAAAAGTTGTGAATCGGTTGCTCATGCGAGATATCAAACTAAAAGTGGATCAAAAAGTTGCTACCGTTAGGCAGCACAATGCCGTTTGGGGGCGTGCGCCGCTGATCTATCGTATGCTCTATCGAGGTTCAGCGGATACGCGAACAGGGACAACGGGAGATGTCCATTTTAAATTATCGGTGACAGAGGCTGGTTCTGATTCTCGGACGCTGAGTGTTCGTCCGGCCATAACGGGTAGCGGTGTTTTGGAACTAAACGGTGATGGTGAGCAGGAATTTAATATCGTGGTTCAAAATGTCAATGTTGGTGAATCATTTGTGGTGGCGCATGTCGATGGAGATCAGGCCTTTATTCACGTCTATGTCATCTTAGGGCAGTTGAAATATATCCTCGTTCGTGGTGAATTCCTGAAGGTGGCACAAGAGTTGCACAGGGCCAGAATATCCATTCCGGCGGTATTTCAGCAGGCACTTCAGGGTATCGCGCAAGCAACAGTTCTGGCATCAGCTCCGACGTCATCGCCGCCACCGGCAGCGCCTCCATCGCCAAAACCCGAAACCGATGAAGCGTCGTCTCAGCCGACTGTGCCACGGCCCAAAGTTCCTTTACCGAGGTTATCGTCGGAGGCCTTGCAGCACCCATTGGTCAAAAATAATGCTCAGTCTCAGCTATGGGCTTGGGATGGCAATCAATGGCGCTCTTATGGGCAGATAAAGAAAGCTTATTTGGGAATATTGGATGCAACTCGAAAAGCGCGTGTTCGTGATTTACTATTGCCTCAAAAAGGAAGGGGGATGGGTGGAATACCTTTATCCCAGAATAATAAGGATAGAGATGAAGCATGGCAAGGATTCTATGACACCTTTGTAGAAGAAATTATGTCGATTAGTGACGATAGCGGCCATGATGCACGCGAGCGTCTTTTGCAACAATTTTGTGGCTTGGAGCCTGGGGAAGGCGGCCGTATGGCGCAGGATTTTTCAGATCGTTTGGGATTGCCTTTGGTGCAAGCCACGGTCAAATTTATTGCGTTGCCGGAAGATGGCGTGGTCCAAGCGTTGGTATTGCCTCTGGTGGCGAAGATTGCGGAGCCAATGCCACTTGCTGTATTGTCCATCGGGCCCAATGGATGGGAACACTGGTATGATTATGATGAAAATGATCCTTTAACCGTCTGTTCTTTTCCGACCATATCGGGGATCGGATTGCCTGTGTTGAAGAGAGTGTATCCAGAGGCAGCTATGGCGACAGATCAGATTGTACGGGATGCTTGTAAATGGTATGCTTTAGCACCTGATATACTGGCACGTCTCGACAACGGTCCACAGGCCGTCTGCTATTTTGCGATCCATAGCCATGGCGTGGAGATGCATTTGACGCTGTTGCAGAAAATGTCGCTCGATGAGGAAATACCTATACCGGATTCGGTCCCCGTTGTGTTAGTACCAGCTGTTCCTACGCCGCCTAGGTTTTGGATGGATTTGGCTGGTGTACGCCTCTTGGAGATGCGCTATTTGGCGAAAGTTTATCCGCTTATTCAAGAAGATGCTCATTATAAAGCATTACTGCGGATCGTAAATTTAGCACATCACAATCGTGTTTATTATACCTATGAACCGACCTATTACTGGGATCGCGCCAAGCCACAGGAGGGCGATAAGCGTTTTTATGAATGGCGTGTTATTTTAGGGAATGACAATAATAAGACGATTCCTTATATCATTCCCTACTTAGAGCAGATAGATTTTAGTGAAGACGAACCAAGGGCAGTTTATTACGATTTTTTCGAATCGAAAGAGGCTAGGAAAAAGGCTGGGAAAGCGACAGATTTAAGCTCTATGGAACAGCACGAAGCAGGTATAGATGTTTTTATTAATATGGAAAAGAAACATGCTCTATTCACGAGCCAATGGGAGAGTCAAGAGGGCCTGGCCTATAAGAAATTACGCGAGATGAAGGGGAAAGTGATGTCGCAACTGTCAAGAGACTCCATTCAAGCGCAGATGTTGGATTTGGATTGGTGGGAGTACCGAGATCAGTTATGTAATGAGGGATTAGGACCACTTTTAGGTCAAGAATTTAGGGATGTTTTGAGTGAGGCTGTCCATCTGGAGGAGCGGTGAGAGATATACGGTAACTTCATGGTTCCTGGACCGCCTTTGCGGCCTGGAAAAATGAAAGCTTCTGCTTTGCATTTTCCTCTAAGCCGCTTGCCCGCGTAGCGGGCGAGCCCGGAGGGCTTAAAGGCGGTGAGTTTATTGGATGAATGGAGATGGTATAGGAGCGTGCATGGGATTTTTACGTGGCGGCATTTTTGGTAAGTGATGAAGAAATCATCAATGGGATTTTGGAGCCTTATCGCAGGCTTAGTATTGGAGATTGAAAAATCTTGCCAGCGAGAGGAAAAGAGCAGCATGCGTCACCGAGTGGTCATTGCCCTGGTGGCGGAATGGTAGACGCTGAGGACTTAAAATCCTTTGTCCGTAAGGACGTGCGGGTTCAAGTCCCGCCCTGGGCACCATCTCCCACTGCACCGATGCCACGGGATGTAGCTCAGCCTGGTAGAGCGCTACGTTCGGGACGTAGAAGTCGCTGGTTCGAATCCAGTCATCCCGACCATTCTCCATGGCCTCTTGCCACCAATTCCTGATTGGAATGTTGTTTTGTGTAGAAATTGTCCTTGGGACAAATATTGCTTGTACCTGCCATCAGATGTATTACAAAGACTGTCAGTGCTGAATAGGAACTATATCTATTACGTTAGGAAGAAGGGCTTTGAGGGCATTAAGGATTCTGCTTTTTGAGGAGTTCTATCTGGGCGGAAGGTATTCGCTGACCCTATCTCCAAGGAACTTTTTGATACCCTCAAGGTTAGTGATTCATCTGTCGTCTTTGATGATGAGGGCCATGTGTTCCCGTGAAAACATACGGACGATAAATTGAGCGAAATCAACGGCACGCCTGAGATAGAAGAGTGTATTAAAAGGTTATTTGATCCGCGCTGTTTCGGCGAAAGCGAACGCCGACGTAAAAAGTTTGATGAACTTATCGGTACTTTCAATGAGCATCTGGTGCATGATGGCTGGAAAGTTGTCGAAGAAAATGATGAAATAGCTATAAAAGCTGTGAAGAATATCTGAAAAATATCCCATGGCATTCAGACATGCGAAGCTCCTAGGAAAGGTAAAAAAGTTGAGAACTTCGAAGAATGGTGCTTAAAAAATTTTAGAAGGTTTCTGAAACGCTTGAGTCGCTGCTGGAATATTCCTAAAAAGTCGTGTTAGTTATTTAGGTATTTTGGAAACTATATTTGTCCTTACAAGCAGGGGAAAGGAAGATTGGCTCCTGATGTCGATATTTGTTCCAATAGCCTGGAGAAAATTTTTTTACAATTAGAAAGAACATAAGTTTCTTTGGGAGTGCCCCAAATAGCGACGTTATCGGGTGCGTCTGTCTCTAGATTTTTGGGAATTCGATCCCCATCATGATGGAATGCAGTCCGCTACCGATGCCGAGGAGCGCTACGCGGTCACCGGGACGAAAACGCTGTTGTCCCCATGCGATGGAAAGGGTAATGGGCAGTGCGACGGAACCGGTATTGCCCAGGAAGGAGAAGGTTGAAAAATCTTTTTGACGATCGAGTTCAAGTGCCTCATAGAATTGTTCCTGATGGCGCTTACCGACTTGATGGCTGATGAAGTGATGTATGGAAGAAGTTTTCCAATGAATCTGCTGAAGAAAAATTGGCCAATTACGTCGAGCTAGGGCGATACCGGCGTGCAGCAAGGCTTCTGAGTCGGTCTGCATCTGCCAGGAGTCGCTCATGGCATCACCTTCGCAAAGGTGACAGGCGTTTGTGTCGGCTAATGCGGATCCTCCCAGGAGTCTGGGCGCCGTTGGAGCGAGATGACGGTGGCAGAGCAACATGGCGACGGAAGCGGAACCGATCGTGAGATTGGCGAAGTAAGGCTTGATCTGATGCCGGTCGAGTGATGGGTTTTGTAGCGCCTGGAGGGTCGATTCCAGCAGTGGACGGCTATTTTCTCCGGAGACGATGAGTGCCGATCGGATGAGGCCGCATTCGATCTGACTGGCGGCGACCCACATGGCATTGATGAATCCGAGACAGGCATTGGAAAGGTCGAAGGCCTGGGTATGGGATGGTAGCGACAGGAGATGGTGGACATAGGAAGCGGTGGCCGGTTCGAGTCGATCACGGCAGACGGAGGCATTGATGATGAGGTCGATGGTATGGAGCTGCGCCCCGGGATGGCCCTCGAAGAGGGCCTGAGCGGCTGAAGCCGCTGCTCGCGAAGCGAGCATCCCGGGGTGCCAGATCCGACGCTCGCGAATACCGGTCATGAGTTCCAATCGACCTACGGAAAGATGGAGCCGATGATAGGTCTCATGTAGTTGCTCCTCCATCGCTTCCGAGCTCCATATCTCCTGAGGCAAGACATGGCCTAGTGCTGGGATGACGACGTTGTGGAAGGATGCTTGCATAGCGCTTGGGGGCATGAATCCGTGGCAGACGATGCCGGTGAGGCGCTCGTCACCTCGTCGGCTTTTTGGATAAATGTCACGCGCAGTAGAGACGGACGGCGCCCTCGGTCAATTTTTTCTCCCCTGATATGAACACGCTGACCAACCCATGCTCCGAGCCCATTGCGTGGGATTGGAAAAGAACTGAAGTCTAATTCAATTATGGGATGACTGTGGGCATCCGAGAGCCAATAGTGTTCGTTTCGCCTCGATCGGGATAGCCAAGAGGAACGATGACGCTGTAACGTACCGACGAGCATATCGCTCATGGTTGAGCTCACGGGTATATACGGCGAGCAACTGTAAGATTCACAAGGATGCCGCGGGCAATTTCTCTCGCCCAAAAGGCAGAATGGGCAAAAAAACCACAAAAACCAGTATTGTTTCAAGCGCATGAAAATAAAAGGAGCGAAATATCTCGATGGCGTCAATCCTGATCCACAGGAAGGCTCTTGCTTCTTGGGCAGGAGAATATGATCGAAGCTGTCAGATATATCTTGAGGTATGATGTGTCATGGGCCTTCGGTGCTTGGGAATGTTTGGCCATCCTGAAAATGAGGCGTCGATTAGAGAAATGTGGAGTGTTATCTGAACGAGGTGTTAGTTGGAGAGATGGGGATGTTGTGCTGAGGCTTGTGCTGCTGCCGCCTTTCGAGCCCTTCGGGCTCGCCCGCTGTGCGGGTTGCGCCCAGAAACTTCCGGGGAAATTTTCCCCGGAAACTTCTGGGCGGAAAGGCGGCAGCAAAGGCAGTAAAGAAGAATTTGAGGCAGAAAAAAGACTTCTAAAAAACTCGAGCGCAACTGTTCCAGAGATATAGGACGTGTGATGCCCAAAGACCATCAGGCAAATTGCATCAAAAAACGCTGGTCGTTGCGGTAAAAATGTCGGATGTCATCGACGCCATAGAGAAACATGGCGATGCGTTCCAGTCCGAGAGCAAAAGCAAAGCCATTCCATTCTTCCGGATCGTAATCCACGGCGCGGAAAACTTCTGGATCAACAAGTCCGCAGCCGAGGATCTCTACCCATTGATGGCTGAGCTTTCCCACCGATGGCGATTGGATATCGACTTCGAAACTAGGCTCTGTGAAAGGAAAAAAGCTAGGTCTTAGGCGCATCTGGACACTCTGGCCAAATAGTTCCTGCAGCAGGAAGAAGAGCGTATGTTTCATGTCTGCGAACGAGACATGGCGATCGACATGCAGCCCTTCGTATTGATGAAAGTTCGCACTATGGGTTGCATCCGGTGTATCCCGTCGAAAAACACGCCCTGGCGAGACGATGCGAAATGGTGGTTTTTCGGAGAGCATGGTTCGAATTTGCACCGTCGAGGTCTGGGAACGCAAAATATAGCGCTCCTTATCCCTACGACTCACATTGCCTACCTGCCGACTCTGTGGCAGATAAAACGTATCCTGCTCATTCCGCGCCGGATGATGTGGCGGTGTATTCAGGGCATCGAAACAAAACCATTCGGTTTCAATCTCTGTGCCTTCGGCGATGCTGTAGCCCATGCGGTAAAAAATGGCATTGACACGATCGCGCAGCTGTGTGATGGGATGTAGGCTGCCATTGGCTGATGGGCGCGGTCTTAAAGTGATATCGACAAGATCCGGCAGTTGCCGTTGCAGAGCATCTCGTTCGATGGCCTGCCATTTTTCGGAAAAAAGTGCCTCGATGGCCGATTTAATCGCATTGATGCGTTGGCCTAACGCTGGACGTTGATCCGGTGTGGCGTGTTGAAGTCCTTTCATTAAGGTACGAAGATGACCATTGGGACCCAAGAAGCGCGACTTAGTTGCTTCCCATTCCGATCGTTTTTGTACCGATGCTAACTCTGCCTCGGCCTGAGAGATCAGGTCTTCCATAGGATGTGTTTGCAAATAGTTTTCGATGAGGGTATGAAGTTGCGATCCAGGCTTCAGCGCTGACAATACAGATGGCAATGGGTCTCCAAGTCCTTCTTGTTCCCCGATCTGCCGCAATACGGACTTCAGTTGTCCTTCTAATGTGTCCGGGGAAGGCATGGATTGCGGATATTTTAGCTTGGAAATATCTATGCCATCATTGTGGATTCCAGAATCCGGATGTTTCGCCGCTGCACGATTTCGTTCCGATTGAGCGAAGAGATGGCGGATCAATGCCTTCCAACGCTCTTGTTCATCCGACATGGCGAAAAATAACGATGCTGGGATTACGCCTGTGAAGCGGATTGCGTCTCTTGGGCTCGTGCGACGATGAGGCGAAAGGCTTCGGGATCATGAATGGCCATTTCGCTCAGGGATTTGCGATCCAGTGCGATGTGGGCCGCTTTGAGCCCAGCCATGAAGCGACAGTAGGGCAGGCCTAGGGATCGACAGGCAGCATTGAGACGGATAATCCACAATTGGCGCATTTCTGTCTTTTTCTTACGCCGATCGCGATAGGCGAATTGGCCGGAACGTCGTAGAGCTTCGCGCGCGTAGCGGAAGAGTCGAGATTTATTCCCGAAATAACCCCGAGTTGCTTTTAAGACTCGTCGATGTCGCCGATGTGTCGCGACAGCATTTGTAGCTCTTGGCATGTTGTTTCCTTTGTTAAATGATGGTTGAAGAACCGATTAGTCGCCAAAAATATCACTCTATCGGTTTCGATAAAGGGCCATTAAAGTCCGACCGATATGGCTCGCAAGATCTGTTTTTGGAATCCTGTTGAGATGAGGCGATCCTGATGAGCTGCGCGGCGTTGTTTTACGGTCTTTGTCCGTAAAAAATGGCGATGTCCGGGCATGCGGTGTAGAATTTTTCCGCTTCCGGTGATTTTAAACCGCTTCGATATCGATTTTTTTGTCTTTAACATATGGCACCTCCATGGGGAGAAGTAGTAAACATCTCTAGTAACGCCGTCAAGATAAGCTTTTCGACATATGTTATGTTTTTGGCGCAATGGCCCTCTTTCGGAGAAAGTGAAGCATTTTTCAAAATGCTTCTGTTGGCTCATCCTGGTGGATGAGCCAACGGGCCATTGCGTATGTGGTAGCGTCATTTGGAAGCGTGATTGACGGAATCCACAGGGAGGTCCTTTGTGGCATCGAAACTCTGTAACAAGCGGATGCAGACATCCAAGTTGTCACGTACATTCTGTTCACGATCGCGTTCACGGCAGAGCTTTTGATAACGCGACAGAACGGCCGTAGCATTTTCGCCGTCGGTCGATGAGCTGTCGCGGGTTCGCATGTTTTCCGGGAATAATATATCTGGAATTTCAGGATCATGGTACTGCAATGCGTTGATCCAAAGCGGATCTTCCCAGACAGAGGCATGATCGGAAATCACACGATGCCTTATTCTGAGCTGAGCAATGGCCATTTGGATGCGTCGTAGACGTTCTTTCAAAAAATCTATTTCGGATGGGAGTAGCCATCCATCGCACAGGGTATCGATCGTTTCCGGACGACAGGATTCAAGATTTCTGGCCGTCGTCTCGTCGATGATCTGTGGCAATGGAGCGATGGATTTGCCGCCATGGCGGGCCCACAGCTCGGCAATGGTCGATCCGCGGTAGATGAAATAAGTATCAGGCGATACACCCATCTGTTCGGTAAAAGCTCTTGTCGGAAAAATATCATAAGGAGATGATGGATTCGATGGCCCTAGACATTGATCATTGTCGATGAGCTGGATGGCATTCTCATGTTCCTCATCGACATAAAAATTACGGTGATGTCGGTCGCCTTGAAACAATAGTGCATCGAGCCATTGCATCCGCGTGATATTACGGATCAGCGAACCCGGCAAGAGGCGTTTGGGCAACGCTTGAACTTCTCTTTGATAACGTTCCCATGCGTCGAAGAACAATATTTTGACATCGCTCGGAAGCTGCTGCCACTGCTTTGGGAGGGATTTTTTTAGGGGATCATCTTGGGATGTGAAAATCGTTCTAAGTTCAGCACTTTTCCGTAAGCATTCGGGTAATTGATTCGGCTCTTTGGATTCCACCAGTTGGTTCAAAATATGCAAAATGACACCGCGATCCCGTTCCAGTTTGGTGAGCTTAGTATCCTGCTCGGATTTTGGTTTCCAGTGATAGCTAAAGGGAATGCCACGAGCTTTGGACATCCGTATGCCGAGAGAAAAGATCTGCGGATGCATGTTTGTAGAGTGAGCGATCAAGCAGGGATGTGTTTCGACGACCATTCCGGGACAGATAAGTTCTCCCAGGCGATAGCTTACCACATTGCGTCCGATGAGATGTGAGAGATGTGGCAATACTCCGCTGCTGATATAGCCTCCGGAATGTTCCTGAAAATGAAAGGATTTCAGAATCCATTCATTGCCATGAGCATCTTTACCTTTGAGAATTTGATGATATTTACCTCCGGTCGTGAGAGAATGCCGATCTTCTCGGTCGTCGGCAAGAGGGTCGAATGGTACATGGTGTAAAGCAGTGGTCATGTGATCCCAGCAGGCCTGTTCTACTGTATGAAGGCGAATGTACCACTCTTCCAGTGGAACAAAAGCCCGTTGATCGGCAGAGGGATTGTCCTTCCAAAGGATAAATTGAAACGTATCCGGAAGCGCTGTAGGAGTATCGAACCAGGCTGCTCTCCATTCCCGATAATGCGTTAACCAGGTCGAAAGTAGCGACTGCAAAGTTCGGATGAAATGAGGATCGCTCGGAATCTGTTCATGAGATTCCAAAATACGTGCCTTTTCGATATTTTTGGCATTGAGAATAGGCCGTTCGGCAAATAGACAACAATTGACTAGTAATCGCAGTACAGGAAGTGAATGATAGAGAAAAGCTTCTCGTTTTAATAGTGCGATGGGTCGCGTCGTGCCATTCTGCCATGGAATTTTGAGACATTCTACACGTAGGAAAGGATAGTGCTTTATCCTCACCAATGCTTCTTCGGCCTTTTGGAGTAAAGGATAGGCTGGTGAAAATAGGAAATGATGAGCTATACCATGAGTAGGCGTACTCGCATTATGAAGTACATTGGGACGACTGATAACATCCGCTCGGGTTGTCACTAGGCTTGTGACGAGCAGACAATGCGCATACCCTATCTTTCGGTTAAGCTGAAACATGATCCCCATCTCCCGCTATGCGTTTGTAGGGGAAAAATCGATGCAGTCGACGCTAAAGATCGAACGATAGTTGTCCCATAGACCTTTCGTGGTGATAGCGCCGACGCGCTTGAGCCGCAAGAGTATCTAGTCCTAATTGTTCTAAGTATGAGATCATCTTATCGTCTTGCGGTTGAATAGGAAAAGCCTCGAATGTCATGAACAAGCTTCGTTCCAGCCGAATGAGTTGCTGATTCGTTTCCAATTGTTCTCGATGAGAAGGAAGTGATGTAACGAAACGTGTGGGAGTGATGCGATCTAAATGCTGATAAATACCTTTAATATCGCCAAAGGATTGGAGCCATTGCTGTGCCGTCTTGGGCCCGACTCCGGGAATGCCAGGAATGTTATCAGAAGTATCACCGATCAGTGCGAGATAATCGATCATTTGTTCCGGATGAATTCCCCAATGTTGCTGTACGGCTGCAGGATCAAAGGCCTTCCAGGGTGCCGATGGCTGATGAGATGGCCGCAACAATGTCACGTGATCGCTAACGCATTGGGCTAGATCTTTATCGGCACTGGCGATGAAAATGCTGTGGCCAGAGGATGTGTAATGCTGTGCGGCCGAGGCGATCAAATCATCTGCCTCCATCCCCTCTTGGAAATGGATATGGTATCCCATATATTGCGATAGTTTTTTCAACGATGATAATTGCTGTTGCAGAGCCTCAGGCATAGGTGGTCGATTAGCTTTATAGGATTCCAGAATCGCTCGCCGTTGGGTAGATATGCCCTGATCAAAGAAGACAATCGTAACGTGAGGATGCAGTCGATCTTCTAGACTCCAGAGCGCTCGTACCCAACCCTGAAGGGCGTTGACGGCAACACCTTCGGCATTGGTTAATTCCGGAACGGCAAAAAAACAGCGATAGGCGAGATTCAATCCATCAACGAGGAGATAGCGATCCATATGTCGATGTATAACGATAAAGAGCCGAAAAGAAAGAGTATATCGCGACCTATGGCTGATGGTCGTGATTTTATCCCTTCGTACCGTAAAGCTTCGTTATTGATGACGGGGATATAAGGCGCCGCAATACACTAGCCAAAAATGCTCATGCTGCAGACATGTTGCAGAAGAAAATCGTAAAAGCCAAGTGAAATTTGAATATTGCAACGACTGTTTCGAAGTACACGCATGACCATCATACGGCGGGGTATGCCGTTAAAGCCCGTGAAGAGAGCAGCGCGAGCCGGCTCCGCGAAGCTAGAAACCTGCCTTGGTACAATAACCAGAAAGCCCCTTCCTTTAGAACGCAGATGATGTCAACGATCACCTGCATAGATGAGATTCTCATCGAGAATGATTTAAGGAAAAAAAGAACCGAAAGCATACAACGTAGTGCCCATCAATTGTCAGCATATGGCCTATGAGATTTTTTGATGCTCTTTTAATACTTCTTTCGCCCTATTTGTCCAATTGCAGCAAATTTCTTGCGAAGAAAGTGATTTAAGAGGATTCACCATAGTGGTGCATAGTAGCTGTGGGTTATCAATGTTATAGCTATGAGGTAGCTACGGGGTTCTTTCTGATTTCTCAGTGCTGCACCAATTTCTCCAGTTGCAGCAAAATTACGAGGTCTTGCAGGGAAAGTGATTTAAGAAAATATAGAGTGTAATGGCTGTAGATTGTCGGCATATAGCTGCGAAATTCTTTGGGATATTTCCGATATTGCCTACCTATTTCTCTCGTTACGGTGGATGGTGGGCTTTGGCTTTGGGGATGTCTCTTAGGAAATAGCATTCCACTCATTACCTGTGGCGGTTTATTTTCTAAATTTTCTCAAAAAATGCTTTACTTCAATATGACTCGCTGCATAAGATTTGAATCTGACTCAGTCAATAGAGTCCTCTCAATAAGAGAGCTGCAAGTGGCAGTGTTATTTTTTGAGGTATAAATTTTTATGAAATTGTTCGTAACGGGTGGCGCTGGTTATATTGGAAGTCATTGTGTCTTACGGTTGCTGCAGGAAGGCCATGAGGTGGTTATTTTTGATAACTTCAGTGAGGGCTCCCGTGAGACGGTTCGCACTTTAAGTGAATTGAAATTCCCTGGTCGTTTGGCCGATGTCGTGCAGGGTGACCTATTGCATCCAGAAGACCTGCAGAGAGCATTGAGTGACGATTCATTCGATGCTGTTTTCCACTTTGCCGCTTTAACGCGTGTCAAGGAATCCGTTCAGCATCCGGAGCTCTATTACTGCCATAATGTTGTGGGTACTTTGAATTTGTTGGAAGCGATGCGGTCTTTTGATGTAAAACGCCTCGTTTTCTCCTCCACAGCCTCCGTCTACGGCGAGCCTCAGTACACGCCCATCGATGAAAAGCACCCACTCAATCCTATTAATCCCTACGGCCGCTCCAAGCAGATGGCCGAAATGATCATCCAGGACTTTGATCGCGCTTATGGTATCCGCAGCGTTTGCCTGCGCTATTTCAATGTCGTCGGAGCCAGTTCTTTAGGATGTCTCGGTGATCGACGGGTGATTGTGACACATTTAATTCCTAGTATTATTCATGCGATATTAGGGATATCAAAAGCTTTTAGCGTATTCGGTACCGATTACCCCACACGCGATGGTACTTGTATTCGCGATTATATTCCGATTGAAGATTTAGTGGATGCGCACATAAGAGCACTGACATTTCTTTCGGAAGGAAATCGCACTGAAATTTTTAATCTAGGTACAGAACAGGGTTATACGGTTCAGGAAGTTTTAACTGTTTGCGAGCGTGTGTTGGGGAAAAAAATTCCAGTTATTTTGGAGTCTCGTCGATCCGGAGATCCTGCCGTTTTGATCGCTGCAAGTAAAAGAGCTAATGAGGCTCTCAATTGGCATTCACAGCAACTCTTGGAAGAAGCTATCCGATTGGCCTATGCGTGGGAACAGAAAAAGATGAGTATGAGTTTATGACAGTGGCGCTGGTCGTATTAGAGCGAAATAATAGCTACATACAAAGCTTTGAGTAATTTGTTATAAAATAGTTCGATGGATATCTACTATAATTGGGAACAATTGAAGAAGTGGTGTGTAAGGGAGTTCAATGCCGACGGCCGAATGAGCTGGAAATTCCGTTTCCAGAACTTTTGGTATTTGCACTTCGGATTTTTATATCTCCATAATAAAAAATTGCACTATCGCTATGTCGTTTCTACCGCTGCTTATAATGTCGGACCCTACATTGGGGATTATTTCAGGAGCATTATTTGGCAAAGTGTTGACTTCAAAAAATCCATTTGCCTCATCATCACCGATGATGCCTCAACAGATAATACGGCTGCCATCATAAAAAAATGGCAAAGACGTTATCCTAAAAATATTATTTATCTGAAACACGCCGAAAATCAAGGTGTCTCGGTTACGAGAAATACGGGACTTAAATATGCTTTAGAGAACATCGAAGCTGATTTCATAACTTTCATCGATCCGGATGATTTTGTGAATCGGAATTATTT
>JAITIW010000032.1 GCA_031279255.1 Puniceicoccales bacterium | reverse complement strand
AACTTGGTTGATGTAATAGATGCAAATGGTCAAGACACCATTAACCCATTGGTGAAACGCTTGAGAAATTTTTACGCTACGGATTTGGAAGCATGCCAAGCAGCATTACAATTCCAAGGCTATAATGTTCCCAATCATTTGAGCATTGCAGCTGTGACTATCGTCTCGTATGTGGGACCTCATCAGGCGAATCTCCCAAATGGGGAATGTTTTCAGTTTTCGACTTATTTTCTTGATCATTTATTTGTTTCTGGAGATGCAGCTCATAATGCTAACCTTGTTCCTGTTCCTTTTTACATGGATGCATTCAACGCTATTGAGCCTATTATTTTTGGTTTTTTCGGGAAAAATTTCCCTCGAATTACACTGCCTTGTGTTGGATTTCCAGGTTCCTATGGTGATCCGACAGGACCTTCTGTTTCTTGTGAGGGTGCTATCGGTAATGGAGATAGGTTCGCCTTTCCTCATGCTCCTGTGAGGGGAGTAGGAAACTTTGGTGCTGTTGGATTGACGCCATTAAATGCCACTGTGGTAAATTGGTATAATACCACATGGCCATACTTGAATTTAGTGGCAGGTACACCTCATCAATTCATACAAGGAGTGACCATAGGAGATATTTGGTTTTCAGGCTGGTGGTATTCGAGTGGACAAGTTGCTGCTTCCTGCCGTCATTCAGAACGAGCTTTAGGCGTATTTTTGGAGTCCATATATGCTAATGCTAATTTAGCTGGGTTACCTGCCCCTGGAGCTGGCGCGTTGCCTCGAGCTCCGGCCTTACCGGCGGCTTATGTTAATATGACTGGGCAAGTTCCTCATGGGGCAATTCCTTTTACGCTAGTAGGCGCTAACCATCCCGACATTCAACCAGATGCCGTCGAAATCTATAATGCAATTCAAAATACTAACAATGTGGTAGCGGTTATTGTTCACATTAAAAATATGTTGCGTATGTGTAGCCAGTGTGCGGCTCGTTTGCGAGATTTTACACAGCAGTATCCTGTAGCCAATGGTCCTATTGTTGGCTTAGGAGATGGCAATGCGGGGCAAATTCGTTTTGTTTTCGTTGTTGGTTCTGGCCAAGGAGGCGCTATAGAAATTTATCAGTAAAATTTTAAACAATGTTTGAATAAAAATTATGAAAAATAAATTCTTCACAATGGTTGTTATATCCGGATGTATTGTCATGGGCAGTCCTATTAAAGGATATGCAATGGCTGTGACTGTAGGTGAAACCCAAGTCGAAGTAAACGATGCTGGAGATGCGCGAGCATTATATTCTGCCATCCAGAATTATCTATTGACGACACGAAATGCAAATGAAACGGCTCAAATTTATGCACAGGCTTATATTATGTGTTTGAATCAATTTGGACCTGATGCAGTATTGGAATGGAATTTACCAGGCATGGGCGGGAAAATCGAAGATAGTGTTCGTTATGGTCGATCCGCAGGAAGAAGAGAATGGGGTTATTTAGAAAGTTCTATAACAAGTTACCTGTCAGGAATTCTGCGTGGTGTATTGCCCATACTGCAAACGAGAGCAGCAGCTTTAGGTCGGGCTCTCGATGCAGAGTAAGTGGAAGACACGTCTGGAATAAGTTGATCCAAAAGTTACAGATATATTGAGTAGCTGGAGAAATCCAGCTATACTTCTTATAATGTATATTATGTCTAATAAAATTATAACCAAAATGAAAGTTGTCAAAAATAAAGGTCTGAGGTTGCTCATTGAAGATTTTACTCTTTGTATTTTTTATCATGCAGCTGGAAAAGTTTGATTATGGAAAACTGGAAAGATCCATTAATGTTTTAGAAGATGTCCTAAAGGTGCTGGAGGCAATACCATTGCCAATCGGACAAAAGTAGAATTCGTCAAGTGGTACAAGGCGATGTCATTCAGACCTTCGAAGTGACCTATGATCTCTGTTGGAAAGCAATTTTTCGTAGTTTGCGCGAGCAACAGAACACAAAAATGGAACCCCAAATGTCTCGAAAAGAAATTTTATGTCTGGCCGGAAAGTGTCATCTTATCGACCATGCTGAAGAATGGTTACAATTTCATTCCCAGCGCAATAACACATCGCATAATTATGACGAAAATCTCGTCAATGAAACAGTTATTTTAGCTGGTAGTCTTCTCCAAGAAGCAAAGATATTGCTCCGAAATCTGAAACATGAAAAAGATGCCTGAGGTCAATCTTTCTCAAAAATGCCTTTGGGAAAGTGCTGGAAATCCTGGAACGACACCTGCGAGGTACGGGGCTAGAGTATACCTCTTTGGCTCCCGAGTCAAAGGGAATGCCCTAAAATATTCCGACATCGACCTACTGGTGCGCTTACCCAAAGGGAAGTTGTCCCCGGAGCTTCATCGTTGCATGCGCTCGGCATTTGAAGAAAGTATGCTCCCCTATCATGTGGATATTTTGGATTACCGTTCATTGACGCCGATCTTTCAAAAAAATGTCGATGCCCATAGGGTACTCCTTGCCCGATGGCCTCGGGAGCGGGTTGTGGTGAGTTATCGCCTAAATAAAAATCTTCGCCTGAGGCAAAACCAAGATACAACGGGATGAAACAAAAAATGCTTTATGGAGCAAAGGGGACATTCCCTGGTATGCCAAAATCGGAGAAGCAACAAAACTGCTCTCCGATATGGGGCATCGCACATAAATATGAACAACCATACCACATGTCCTACACTCTTGTTTTACTTCGAATCGTCCTTTGGCCAAAACATGAAAAAATAATCGAAATTTTTCATATTCATCTCTGCGTTTATCACATTACATAGATGAAGAACAAGGCGTCCATACATATGTTCTCCAAAAGTGATAGATCGGAAATGAAGAAATGCACACAATGAGAGATATGATAAGTCGCAAAATATTTCCACAGCTACATTGTCCATCCGAGAGTTCTTCTATCATGCCTCCAACAACGCAGAGACTCACCCCTGATAAACTACATAAAAACAATGTCGTTGAAGCCTTTAAGCACCATAGTGTAATTTCAAAAAAAGAAATCATTCATCGATTCGATCGAAAATGTATTTATTTTTTACCACAAATGCTCCACGATAGCATCGGCTAGTCCATAGGCAATGGCTTCTTGGGCGTTCATGTAAAAATCACGATCGGTGTCGTTTTGTATCTTCTCTAAAGGTTGACCCGATGCGTTTGCCAAGATGCGATTGAGTTCATCCCGCGTCTTCTCCATTTCTTGCGCTTGGATATGAATATCGACGGCTTGAGCATGGATGCGACCGGCGATCAAAGGCTGGTGGATGAGAACACGTGCATTGGGATACAAAAGCCTCTGCCCCTTCGGAGCTCCGGACAAAAGAATAGACCCCATACTGGCCGCTAAGCCCGTGACGATCACCTGTATAGGCGACTGGATCAGTTGCATTGTGTCGTAAATCGCCATGCCGGAAGTGATCGAGCCGCCCGGCGTATCGATGAAGAATTGAATCGGTTTCCCGGGATCTTTCAGCTCCAAATAGAGCATTTTTCCCACCACATCCTGCGCTGAATCGTCATGGATTTCTCCCCATAGAAAGATCTTACGCTCTTTGAGGAAATATTTTTGAATCAGGATCGAAGCTGTCTCGCTCATCGGTTTCCCTTCCTCTTCAGACACTTCTTCATTTCCTTCTACTATCCCGCTGTTAAATTTTCTTTTCTTCATTGTGAATCTCCTACTCTGGTCACGTACCTAACGCAAGAAAGTCTTGGAGACGAGGCAACTTCTTATTTTGGTGCCTCAAGGAATATGTGCGAGGATTTTCACATATCATGTACGAATAAGGACCAGGACTACGATTCGTTAAAGCGAGCAGCCGCTTGCTTCACTTCTTGCCGCTTTGCCTCCAATATCGCCTAAAGCTTGATGCCCTTTTTGTTGCATCAACTCCTAAGCTCTGTGGATGCTCCGATCTGTACTTCTGTCCTGCTTTGATGTTTTCTTCCTCCGCTGTCGAGATATTGTTTAACTCCATCAGATGCG
>JAITIW010000066.1 GCA_031279255.1 Puniceicoccales bacterium | reverse complement strand
CAAGAACGTATCCAAAATGCTTATCAAGGGGTCCTTGATACTCATCAAATGATAGATACCCAGAATGCAGCACGGTTGCGACAGCGTTGCGAACGTGATCGCGCATCTCTTTTTCAAGGGGCTCAAGGTTCGTGAATATTTACTTTCTATTGACAGAATGTCTACCTTTCCTAGGGTATCGCCTCGTTTTTATTAAAGACTGTTTTGATATTTTGTGCGTCAAGCCTTTCGCTCTGGGGAACGGGGCCCGGTGAAGCGAATGACGATGATGATGAATCGTTGTTACAGAGTCAGCTAGCTTTATTAGAAGATACATCAGGGATAACCGTCGAAATGACTCGAAATGCCATAGAATCCTTTAGAGTCATAACAGGAACAACAGCTCCGAGGATCAATCAATCGATACGTGACGAGGAAGCGTGGGGAGTGTATATCGATGAATTTGATAGGATGCGCGCCGCCTACTTAGAAGGTGCAGCGAAAATAGCTGTCTTGAAACAATTGGCTGTCGCCATCCGAGATGCAGCCCTTCATGGACTATATCCGACGTACCTGCCCGATGGCGATGTCACTGATCCCATTATGGAGGCATGGGCTGCTTTTTCCATTACATTACATAATCCTTCCAGAATGGACTGAAGGTAGTAGCTCCTGATCGCTTCATTTAGATTTGCTCGGCGTGATAAATATAGAAGGCCGGACCGATTTTTCCCATTAGACTTTTTTCGAAACGGCAATAATGATGCCCCCGATTGAAAATGAAGGAGATGAGATTGAATCTCAAGCCAAAGCGTTTTCACCTGTTTCTGTGCGTATCGGCGATGATCTTAAACCGTTTCATGAAGGCTACTACATTTTCGACAAACACTCTTACCTGAAACAATTTTCGGTTCATTTTCTTATCTTCTTGGATTAAAGGCTGCCTTTTATTTCCTTTTGGGATCTCTGAGTGGACATGAATCCTCTGAATGCCCTGATATTCCGAGCCTGCCAATGTTTTAGTTTCAGGATATATACAAGCTTTGGATTTTTGCCGTTTCGGAGGAAGTCTATTGTCCCCTGGTGCTCAGAGAGGGATTTGAACCCTCATGCCTTGCGGCACCAGATCCTAAGTCTGGCGTGTCTGCCGATTCCACCACCTGAGCCGCTTGAGAAATCTGAAAGGAATATCTGGTACTTTTCTTGTCAATGCTATAAGCATTCATCTTCGGCGATGTAAATATCCATCCTCAGCGGTGAAAAATCTCATCCACCATCAACACCGAAGTTCTCTCTTTTACCGCCTTTGAGCCCTTCGGGCTCTGGCCTGCTGCGCGGGCTGCGATAAGGGGAAAAATGCAAAGCAAAAGCTTTCATTTTTTCCTTAGCGCAAAGGCGGTAAAAAACTCCCGACATTCCAAAACATCCCTCAAACATCACACAACAGCCCTCTCCAACCGCACTTTTAACATTGACTTCAGTCAATCGGATATTCACCCTCTAGACGGCATCCGTGCGAGCGTAGCTCAATTGGCAGAGTGCCACCTTGCCAAGGTGGATGTTGAGAGTTCGAACCTCTTCGCTCGCACCAATTCTCAACAAGATGGGAATCGGCGCGTTCACGTCTTGGCGTCTTGAATGCTTGTGGTTTATAGGGTTTAATTCGACGAGAGATATTTGAGGATTCTGTTCCGAAGCGTATTGACAAAAGGAAAGATTCTTTTCCCATGACGGTCATAGATTTTGAATGAAAAACATATGGCTTTAAAAATCAGATTACAGCGACACGGTTCTACGCATCATCCGGCTTATAGAATCGTTGTGGCGGAATCGACATCTCGTCGCGACGGTCGCTTCGTAGAAAAATTAGGCAATTACAACCCACAAGCCAAGGGACAAACGCCATTCTGTACCATCGACCTAGATCGTGTCGGCTACTGGGTAAGTGTCGGAGCGAAACCAACGGATACGGTCCATCATCTGATTCGTCAAACACGCCAGAAAACATGCTGAGGCATGCTCCAGGTGGATTGTGATGAGCCAGCATCATCGCGTATGCTCTGCATCGATATCCTCTCCCTCTTTCCGGAAATGCTGGAAGGATTTTTTGCGACGAGCATGATCGCAAAGGCCCAGAAAAAATCATTGGCTCGAATTACAGCTCATTCGCTTCGCCAATGGGCCAAAGGGAAGCATTTCATCACCGATGAACGACCTTTCGGCGGTGGAGCCGGAATGCTGCTAAAGCCGGAACCCATTTTTGACGCCATAGAGGAACTTAAGGGAAAACATCAGCACTCTTGGGTCGTTTATCTATCTCCTGAAGGGGATCTATTCTCCACACCCAAAGCGCAAGAATTTTCGCAAAAAGAACATCTCATCTTCCTGTCCGGGCATTACGAAGGCATCGACGAACGTGTACGAGAACATCTCGTGGACGAAGAAATTTCCATCGGTGACTATATCCTCACTAACGGAACACTGGCCGCTGCCGTTGTCGTCGATGCGCTCATCAGGCATATTCCCGGCGTCCTGGGAGACGAAGCTTCCCTCCAACAGGATAGTTTTTTCGACAATCTTCTCTCGTTTCCACAATATACACGCCCGGAAATATTTCGCGAGTGGGCCGTACCTTCCATTCTCCTCTCGGGAAATCATCAAGCTATTCAGCAGTGGCGTCAGGAACAACGACTACGGCGTACACAGGAACGCCGGCCGGATCTTTGGAAGATCTGGCGACAAAAACATAGCGAAAAGGATTGATTTCGTTCCAAATCTCTTACTAGCTTAGTCCACAAAACATTTTTTTTGGAATTTACCATGAATACGATTATTCAAAAAATCACGCAAGAACAGCTGAAGCCGCATCGCGATGTTTTTAAAATTGGCGACGGTGTCCGGGTTCACGTCAAGGTCCGCGAAGGCGAAAAAGAACGTATTCAGATCTTTTCCGGCATTGTCATAGCCCGTCGAGGTTCCGGCATACATGCCTCTTTTACGGTTCGCAGGATTTCCTTCGGCGAAGGAATTGAGCGGGTATTTGCATTGCATTCTCCTCGAATCGAAAAAATCGAAGTGGAACGCGAAAGTATTACCATGCGCCGCGCTAAATTATATTACCTGCGGCAGCGTATCGGGAAAGAAGCTAACAAAGTAAAAGAAAAACGTATCTAAAAAGGCGAGCCGTATGTTTCATAGGCCTCTAAGGAATCATTTATAATCCCTTGCTCTATGTCGTTATTGTCCATTTTTCGTTTTCTCCAAAACCATATAAGATACGGCTTTGTGGCCATGGCATCGATGAGTTTTCTCTCGGCCGAAGAAATACCACAAAATATCACACCACAAAATATCGCTCCACCACCCGCATCGGCAAACTTTGCTGCGAAAGTCCATGAGGATCACTCTACGCCTCCCACTCCTGCATCCGTCGCGCCTACAGCACCTTTAGAGCTCAATAAAATAACATATTCTATGGAACGTACCTTCATCATTCTAAAACCCGATTGCGTGCAACATCAACATATTGGCGATGTAATTTCGCGTTTTGAAAGCGCTGGATTTTCCATCGTCGCCTGTAAAATGACCATCCTCTCGGATGCCATACTTCGCGAACATTATGCCCATCTTGCTCATCTGCCTTTTTTCCCAGAAATTGTGGAATTCATGAACTCTTCGCCTGTCTTACTCATGATCCTTGAAGGGGAAAACTGCATTGGGCGCGTCCGTGAAATTTTAGGAATCACCGATTCACAAGCAGCGGCTCCCGGAACCATTCGCAAAACATGGGGAAGCGACAAAATGCGCAACATCGCCCATGCTTCCGACAGTCCTGAAAGTGCTCAGGTCGAAATTCGACGTTTTTTCAAACCAGAGGAAATTTTTTCATCATCCACTAAATGACATTCTTTTTCTCTGTACAATCCTCGCGCATCGGGATAAATTTCCATCGATGAATCTATCTTTAAAAAAGTGTCTCGATTATTTGGATGTGGGAGACCGTGTCTTGGTACGCCTTGCGATGGGACGGATTCTACCCCTATGTCTCGCTTTCCTGAGCTTATTTCTCTGGAAACAAATTCAACGCCTAGAAGACCCACAAGATCGTTTATAATATGAGTATTTCTCCATTGGGTCGCATTATATTTTTCGGTGATATTTTCGGGAAACCGGGAAGAAATTACCTTATGAGGCAATTGCCGGCCATTAAAGAAAGATTTCATCCCGATCTGATCATCGCCAACGGAGAAAATGCCGCTTCTGACAAAGGGACGGGCATTACGGCTTCCATCGCTCACGAACTTTACGCCGCCGGTGTCCAAGCTATTACGCTTGGGAATCACGTATGGGGGCAAAAAGAATTTGTCGAAGAAATCGATTCCGTACCCTTCGTCTGCCGACCAGCTAATTTCGTAGCTTCAACACCTGGTGCTTCCTGGATCGACATTCCTTTTCACGGGAAACATATCGGTATCGCTTGCCTTATAGGCCGAGAATTCATGAAGATGTTGGTGGAATCCCCATTTCAAGCGGTGGATACGTTGATGGCACAGCATCCTGAAGTGGATGCCTGGATTTTTGATATGCACGCCGAAGCAACGGCTGAAAAAGTGGCTCTGGGGTGGTTTCTCAATGGAAAAGCGTTGGCGGTTTTGGGTACTCACACGCATATCCAGACCAATGACGCTGCGGTTCTCGACGGTGGAACCGCCTACATGACCGACGTCGGCATGTGCGGCCCATTCCGCTCCGTCATCGGCCATAAGATAGAGTGTATCCTTCAGCGCTTTCAGACCAATATCCCACAACGCGCGGAAGTCGCGACAGAAGACGTGAGGCTTTGCGGATGTATCATCGATGTCGATCTGGAAACGCTCAAAGCGAAATCCATTCAGGCTTTTCAATGGCCACTGGCTGTTGAGCCTTCTCCTCAGTCATAGAGCTGTCTAGAGGGTGTCGTCAAATGAAAGATTGATAAAGGAAAAAAGAGGGAATGGGAAAAAGATACATAGGAGACATGACATAAATCTCAATGCCCCAATGGGGGTAATATCTACAAAAGCGTCCTGTCATTGAAAATTTTTCCCTCAAAATGAAAGCGTGGTGTTCTTTTTCTACTCTCGATGCTTCAAAAAATGCACTCCTCTGTCTCGAGGCTCCATGTCCATTCCATTTCTCTTTTGGCTGCTTGATTTGACGACGCCCTCTAGAGCTAATCGATTGTCTTTGCCGGCAGACTTCCTAGGCGTTGCCACATAATGATCGGGACAGCTTCGGGCCTTACCGTATCGGAAATACCGCCGTCGTGGAAGCATGTTAACCAAGCATGAGCTGTGCTGGGCTCCAGGTGCTTCGCTATCAAGTGCTTCATTTGCTTCCGACGTTCCGTAAAAAAATGCCGGATATTGAATTTTTCTTCTCGAGAAAAGAGCACAGGATTCTTTTTACGATCCAGGCTCAGTAGAGCCGAATCCACACTCGGTTCCGGAAAGAAACACTTTCGGGATACCGGATGCATCGCCTTTACGTCGTAGGCCGATTGTAAGAATATTGCCATTGGGCTCATAGCTTTCGTACCTATCTTTGCCAAAAAACGTTCAGCCGTTTCTCGCTGTAATAGCAAAACCATACGAGAAGGTAGTGTTTCTTGACTTAAAATGGCATCCATCCAGGGTGTAGAAATCGCGTAGGGCAAGTTGGCAACGACCTTATATTCTTCCGATGTCGGCTTTCCGGCTACGGGGAATTCGACGGCATCTCCATACCATAGATGAAAACGATCCTTAGGCTCCTCACCATAATTTTTCTGCAGAAAATCACAGAGGCATCGATCGCATTCCACCGCATATACCCGATGGGATTTCTTTAAAAGCGCCTGTGTCAATGTTCCCAATCCAGGTCCTATTTCCACAACCACATCCCGTGGATGTAATTCTGCCATCGCCACGGATTTCCGCACGATATTGGGATCAATCAAAAAATTCTGTCCCAGTGATTTCTTGGGACGAAAATCAAGCTCTTGCAAAAGATTTAATGTCTGTGTAAGGGTCAACATAGGGAAAAAAATTATATAAACTGCTTCAATATTTCAAGCCTACGATATCTTTTCTTTAACCATCAAACGACACCTCAACCCATCTAGTTGACATCTTAATCAACCCAGAAGGCGTCATCAAAATCAGGCAGCAACGAAGAGAGATGGAGCGGACACGGAATAGAGAGACAAAGGAGTGAACATTTTTGAGGTATCGAGTGAAAAGGGAACGCCATTCCGTTCATTTTGAGAAAAGTATTTTCAATAACATGACGTTTTTTATGAATATCTTTATCATAGGAGCGTTGAGATTTTTTGCTCATCTTTGGTGGAATGATGGGAACGATGCCACGGGCGAAAAGAGAAAGGATGATTTCGTCGGAATCGTAGATTTTGATTTGACGACGCTTTTTAGTATCGACGCGCATGGCGTGTTTTCAAAAATGACTCGAAGGCATGGATGAAGGGGACTTCGGTCGAAATACAAAAGAAATCGATGCCGCAACGGCGCAGGCGATCCTCCAGCTGCCGATGCTGAGAACGAATGGTCTGGACATAACGTTCCTGAAAATTTTTGGCACTGGTATTCATCTCCAGTTGCTCCCCTGTTTCGCTATCTTCCCAGCGTATCCACCCGACGGATGGAATCGATCGTTCCCGCGGATCCTCTAGACGTACGCATATGGCATCATGACGGCGCTGAATCCATTCCAATGCATGAAACTCATCATCGGATAATCGTCCCGAACGCGCTTTGCTGGGAAGAAAATCACTGAGGAGAAAAATAATGGTTCGTCGTTTTAGAATTTGGTGAAGGAAATTCAAGGCCTGGAGGAAATCGGTCTTTCTTCCCTGAGGCTCAAAGAATAGAACCTCTCGAATAATGCGCAGAATATGATTCTTCCCTTTATTGGGCGGAATGTAGGCCTCAATGCGATCCGTAAAGAGCAGCAATCCGACCTTATCTTGATTTTTTGTCGCCGAAAAAGCCAGCACACTGGCCAGTTCGCCCACGATGTCGCGTTTCGATGATTCGCCACTGCCAAAATCGAGAGAAGCGCTCAAATCGACCGCAATCAACATCGTCAATTCACGCTCCTCACGAAATTTTTTGACATAGGGACGATTCATCTTGGCCGAGACATTCCAATCGATGCTCCGGACATCATCTCCCGGAGAATATTCGCGAACTTCCTCAAAATCCATCCCCTGTCCCTTGAAAACGCTCCGATAGGCTCCCACCAAAGGATCACTCAACAGGCGACGGGTCTTGATCTCCAGCCGTCTCACCTTTTTGAGAATTTGCTGGATTCGCTCCTGACGTTGTTCCTGATGTACGACCATCGACAGATAATTTTTTGGAAAATACGACAAATTTTACGGAACCGGAACGGTATTTAAAATACGAGAAACGATGGTTTCGGGCGTAATTTCCTCCGCTTCTGCTTCATATGTCAGAATGATCCTATGCCGCAGCACATCGATGCCGATCGTCTTCACATCCTGAGGCACCACGTAGGCACGTCCCTGGAGGAAAGCCCATGCCTTGGCCGCAAGCGTCAGGGCAATCGTCGCCCGCGGCGAAGCACCGAATTGAATGAAGTGATTGATGTTGATCTTGTAATCCGATGGTTTGCGCGTCGCAAAGACAATATTCACGATGTAATCCACCACTTTTTCATCGATGTAGATGCGATCCAGTACTTTACGCGATGCCAAAATACTCTCCGGCGACACGACCGGATGGACATCAGAGAAGATCTCCGTCTTCGACATCGATTGCAGAATCCGCTTCTCCTCATGAATGTCAGGGTATTCCACCTTGAGCTTCATCATGAAGCGATCCACTTGGGCCTCGGGTAACGGGTAGGTACCTTCTTGATCGATGGGATTCTCCGTAGCTAAGACCAGAAAAGGCTCCGGAAGACGGAAAGTTGTATCCCCGATCGTCACCTGATGTTCCTGCATTGCCTCCAATAGAGCACTTTGGACCTTTGCCGGTGCGCGATTAATCTCATCTGCCAGTACCACATGCGCAAAGATGGGGCCTTTTTTCGTCTCAAATGTCGCCTCCCGCGGGTTATAGATCAAGGTTCCGACAATATCGGCCGGCAGAAGATCCGGTGTGAATTGAATACGCTTAAAACTGACCTGAATCGCCGCCGCCAGGGTGCGTACTGACAATGTTTTGGCTAACCCCGGAACACCTTCCAACAAGACATGCCCATTGGTCAGTAGACCTATGATGAGGCGATCGATCATATAGCGCTGCCCGACGATAACGCGGCTCATTTCATCTCGCAGTAGAGATACCCATGCCGATGATTCTCGAATTTCTTGTCCCAATGCTGTCAAATTATCACTCATAGTAGTTTTGAAATATCGTAGCGCTTTTCTGTATAAATAAAGCCCAGCAGCCGTAAATCCAAAAATTTCCCCATGCGGGAGTTTTTTCTCTATTTGCCGTTATTTCTCTGTTTCCCGTTACCTCTGCCTCTTCTCTACTTCCTGCTGCCCCTGTTATGTTACTCCCATTGCTCCCCATACTTGGCCCAAGCGCCGATTTTGCCACATCTTTTATCCTTAAGCGACCATTTTCAGGCGTCGGAGCGTCAGTTTCTGCCCACCGCCTTTGCGCTAAGAAAAAAATGAAAGCTCACGCTTTGCATTTTTTCTCTTATCGCCGCCCGCGCAGCGGGCCAGAGCCCGAAGGGCTCAAAGGCGGTAAAAGCTTCATAAAGCTCCACAATCTCTCTTATTTTTCAACAATCGCCAGAAAAAAATCTACCTCTGGGCAATCGCCACCATCGTCATGGTGACTCAGGAATCTAGCGGCTGTCGCCAAAATCAAGCAGCCAAAAGAGAGATGGAATGGACCTGAAGCCGAAGCGAAGAAGTGAATTTTTTTTAAAGTATCGAGCAGAAAGAGAATGCCGTACTTTCATTTTGAGGAAAGTATTTTCAAATGATATATTTGAGGACACTCTCTACGCTCCATGACGTTTCCTGTCCCATGGCACAAAAGCAGTCGAAGAACAGGGCACTTCCTTCCAGGAATCATTCCACTGCAGCGATGACGCCACCAACGTAGCGGCCGAACTCAAATCATAATTCAAAAGCTCGCAATTACGCAATGCCGCAGGGGCCACTTCCTGTGCCGGAAATCTCAGAGCATTTAAAAAAATCTCGACTTCTTCTGGATTCAGAATTTCCAGCTCTCCTCCTTCGGCCCGCCATACTTTCTCCCGGCAGACCTGTGCCCATATAGTATACTCCGGATGCAGCCGCGATGCGATGAACAATCCGTTATAAGTTCCCACCGGAATCGCGCGATACGACGCCAGTGTCTTCCAAATGCGAATCATCATCAGGACATTGTGTAAACCCAGCGTCCCGCCCGGGCCAGCGTTGTAGATAAAACCTGACCAGGAAAAATCCATAAACCATTGCCTCAAGGTCTTCCATAAAACCTCTGCTTTGACATGCTCAAAGCGCTCGAAATGCAACCATTCCTTTCCCTGGAGAACTCCCACTTGCGGAAAGATCGTGGCCGTATCGATACAGAGGTAATGTTTTAAAGCCATTTGACTCAAGCTATGCCGAAATAATGTATCGCCAACGTCGATTGCCAGAGGCGATAGCGTCCCTCATCCGAAAGGATATACTCGCGACCATCGGAAGATCTCTCCAATAGACCGCGTTGAAAGTTCTCTCCCGCCAAAAGATCCTGCTCATGATTCAGCTCGGATAATATATGCTCACTGTCCCAGGTTTCACAGACGGCGTTCAACATCTGAAGACGTTTCCGATGGCGCCTTAGGAGCGTTTGGGGCGATGCGAAGCGATAACGTTTTAATTTCCAATTCCGCGGCATAATACCCCCCGAGGGAACATTGATGTTGTCGGTCACGATCCACTCATCTTCTTTGAGGCGAGAACTCAGCACGAACTGAACATGCCGAATGCCACTGGCGCCCATCCTGAAAAAAACTTCCAAACGTACTCGACCACTGGCATCTAACATGACTACATTCAAGAGCAACGGCACACCTAAGAACGAAATATGAAATGTCCCAACGCTTCGGAAATGTTCCCGGCGAAGGTAATCCCTCAATCTTAAAAAATGACGATGTGCCGGCCATGAAACCGTCCCTCGGGTCACACCATATCGAAACATAACCGGCAATTGACGACTCTGAATAATTCCCGTTATCCACCATAGGTACATACTCTCACAAAGGATCATGGCACACAGTATGATGCCGACAGCTGCTCGCCACGTTATACCTTCCTCGCAAAATCCATGTAGCAGTACACTCAATATACCCACAACACCCATGCGAAGGACTAGGCGGATACACCACCGAAGTTTCGGGTTCCAAAATCCATAACGCAGTGATAGGGCCATTCCGATGCCCATCAAAGCCGCTACGAGAAGTCTCAGATGAAATAAATCCATAATATCTTAGCTATCAGAAGAAATGATTTTTTATGTTTCGACCTTTTTTTTAAAAAATCTTATCTCATGCTTTTTCACGTATATTGACATTATCTATTTAATGATTTCGCGCGAAATGTCCACTCATCCACCGCTTTTACATTATAAAAAATCATCGCAAGAGCCTATCGTGACGCTTTCCGTCTGCGGAAAATGGACGTTGTGGAATTCTGTTCCTTCATGGGAAGAGATACAATCTTACTTTCAACACGCTGAACTGCCGGCAGAAGGCATCATCGAATTGGATGGTCAGGATCTCGAGCAATGGGATTCTGTTTTTCTCGTCTTTGTACGCAATCTTCGAGAACTATGCAAAAAAAATCAATGGCAGCTGCGGGAAAAACAGATCCCAGAGAATGTTTCCAAAATCCTCGACGGCATTGTCATCAAAACACCCACTACTCAAGATCCTCATACGCCTTCTTCATTTTCAGCTAAAATAAAGCGAGGATTACAACAAATAGGTCGTCCTTTCTACGACATTCTAGATTTTATCGGCCGGCTTTACCTCAGTTTTGGGAAATTTTTTCGCGGTCACATCGCCTTCCAGTGGCATGATTTTTTTCTTTGCTTGCAACAGGTAACCGTAGAAGCTCTGCCCATCATAGCACTTATCAGCTTTCTCGTTGGACTAATTCTGACATTTGTCAGCCTCATTCAACTCGACAAATTCGGAGCCGGTATCTATGTGGCTGATCTCGTCGGGCTGGCGATGACGCGCGAAATGGGCTGTCTCATGACTGGCGTCATCATGTCAGGACGTACCGGTGCTGCTTTTGCGGCCACATTGGGAACGATGAAGGTGAATGAAGAAATCGACGCACTGGAAACATTTCAAATACCACCCATTGATTTCTTAGTCATTCCCCGTATCATGGCTACGGTCATAGCGATGCCATGCCTATGCCTATTTGCTGATTTCATCGGAATTTTCAGCGGCCTCTGCATCGCCTGGAGCGTAGCAGACATTCATCCGTTGCTCTATCTCGCCCAGACCGAACACGCACTCACCTTCACCAATATCCTCATTGGCCTTTTCAAAGGCGCTTTCTTCGGCAAGATCATTGCGGTCGTGGGATGTTACTACGGTCTTCGAAGTGAAAAAGATGCCTCTTCCGTCGGTCTGGCGACCACCTCAGCTGTAGTGGCCAGCATTACATGGATCATCGCCAGCGATGCCGTCTTTGCCGTGATTCTTTCATTTTTGGGACTTTAACTTCCTCTTGAAATCCCACATCGCGACGATGCAAACCTTCCTCGACTGCTTCACAAGCCCATAGAAAGCTTTGCTTCTTTTCGATGACGGCTCCTCTTTCATCCTGAAGTTCTATATACCATGCTGCCACATCTTCAGGAGACCGTAGAAAAATATCATCCGTCATTCCCAAGTAAATCTCACATACCCAAGCGCATTCCATGTCTCTTAATTCACCACGCCATTCTCTGACCTCCAGCGATCCCGATCGTATATACTTCAATACGACAAACCGGTAGGGCATCCTCAGAGCTAAAGGCCTTGAAAAACGCAGCACCCAATACAAGCCATCGCGACGCCTGTCGTCACTTCGTACGACATAACGACCATCTGATGCTCTTCGCCTCGTCAACCACTCCATCAATGTCCGAAAATTATGTTCCGATTTGTAGCACACGACAACATCATCAAGGGCATTTTGGGCATCTTTTCGCTCCACCGGTAAAACAACTCTGACGGCTCTCGGCCGCGAATGGCCCTCGCAATCCTCTCGGCATAACAGGAATCCCAAAGTGCCTAATCCAAGGTATAGGAATAAACGTTTCGGTAAAAATCTACGAAAGACTAATGACATATAAATAATGTAGACGTAATAGAATTGAAAAAATAAATCTCCTTCGTACCATAAGGGGAAATTGTTATGAAACAACTTCATTCCTATTGGCGTATACAATACGTTGAAACACCTCAAGAAGAGCGTCCACAGGACATCTTTAGCCGTATCCCACAAGAAAAGAATGAAAGCAAATCGCTGCTTCTTCTTCGTTCTTCCAAGTGCTATGCGGTGCTCAATCGCTTTCCCTACAACATTGGGCACGCCTTAGTCATTCCCTACCGTGTCATCCCGGATCTCCTCGATTTAAAAACGGAAGAACGCTTTGATTTCATGGAAACTATCATTCGTACCGAAAATGTTCTCAGAAAAGTGCTTCAACCGGATGCCTTTAATATCGGAATTAATATTGGAGAAGCTGCTGGTGCTGGTATCCCAAAACATCTTCACGCTCATGTCGTTCCTCGCTGGGAGGGAGATACTAATTTCATGCCCATCGTAGCCGGTACACGCGTCCTACCAGAATCATTGGAACATCTCTGGAAACGAATACGAGAGTATATCGATGAAAAAATGCATTAAACCATTATATCTTTTATGTCTATGAAAAAAATACTCATCGTCGGCAATTGGAAGATGAACAAGACGCCTTCGGAAACAGAGGCCTTCCTAAAAGCGCTGTTGCCTATTGACTTTCCATCAGTCGAAAGCGTCATATGTCCTCCATTCACGGCTCTTGTCATTGCTCAACAGCACCTTCGGTATTCGGGATTTTTACTAGGCGCTCAGAACATGAACGCCCATGATTCCGGTGCTTTTACGGGAGAAATTTCCCCACTCATGTTACGGGAACTAAATGTTTCCTATGTCATTCTAGGCCACAGCGAACGCCGAACGCTCTTCGCCGAAAAAGATGAGGATATACGGCTTAAACTGATCTCGGCCCTAGAGCATGGTTTGATTCCCATACTCTGCGTCGGAGAGACATTAGAAGAGCGCGAAAAAGGCCTGACTGAAGAGGTGATCACTAAACAAGTTCATGCTGCGCTTCGCGATGTCCCATGTCCGTCGTCACTCGTCATCGCCTATGAACCGGTATGGGCTATCGGAACTGGTAAAACAGCTACTTCGGCCGAAGCCGAAGAGGTTCACACAAAAATTCATACTCTCTTACAAGGTCTGTATGGAATGCAAAGTGCCTTCATTCGCATTCTCTACGGTGGTTCTATGAATCCACAGAATGCCGAAGCGCTACTGCAAGAAAAGCACATCGACGGCGGTCTTATCGGCGGAGCTTCTCTAAAAGCCGAGAGTTTTCGGGAACTTCTGACCATCGCACAACGGCTCTCATAACATCAGTGCTCCATCGATGATGATCGCTCCTGCTGTACCCGTGAAAAAGATGGTCGCTCAAACGTAAATTTTTTATCTGCGCTTGACTTTTCGATGCATTGCATTTCAGCATGCCTCATAGCATTTATCTGACGATTCATGACTCCGTATTATCTGCTCACAGGCGTTCCTCTCTACATGTTTCTTCTCATTGGTCCCGTCAGTGGTGTCGCGATTATTGTGGCACTCATGCCCCAGAAGACCGTTGAAGAGCGCATTCACATCATCACCAAGGCATGCTGTGTGGCCTATGGCATGATGATATTTTTTGCACTAACGGGAAACTTTCTTCTCGATACGGTACTCAGGATCAGTCGAGAAGCATTTCAAGTCGGCGGTGGACTTTATCTCTTGACGATAGGTATCGACATGCTGGGCCTGCGACATCTTGAAACCTCAAAGGACATCGACTCAAATGTGACCGTACATCCGACGTCCAACGATACGCTTTATATTACACCGATCGCCATACCTCTTATCACAGGGCCAGGTGCCATAACCGCCATTCTGACGTTTCGTTCACAAATTGAAGGATGCTTCAGCGGAACGCTCTTTCTCCTCTCCCTTTCGATCACGATGATCGCCGTTTTCACCTGTTTTTATCTTCTCACAAAAGCTTCGACATCTCTTAGGCCATCTACTCTCCGTTATATGGAACGATTTGCCGGCCTACTCACATCTTGTTTGGCCCTAGATATCGTCATCGATGGCATCAAAACCTACTTTGCGAGTATCTGAAGATTTCTTCGCATCTGGAAATTTTCTCCTCAACAGCACGCCCAGAACTGCCCAAATAACGTCTTTTATTTGCTTGAAAAATTCAAACATTTCCCTTATATCCTTAAAGAGGTATGGTTGGCAAAAGGTGGGTGACATGTTGCACGGTAGTTTTGGGTAGCTTTTATGCATCCGGTTATGGCGATGATGGAGACATGGCGCAGAATTCGGAATTCGATACGGCCTTAGGATATTTTGCCGATACCGAAATTTCCGAAGACGTTTCTCTTTCTTGGCTCCCGACAGCCGAAGAAAAAATTCCTAATCTCGGCCAAAAAATTTCCGATCTTAGTCTTATTTCTTCACCGGTGAATGATAATAGTCTTCATAAGGTTTCGCCGGACAGCATTCCCACAATGCCACAGGACCAAGAGATTGCGGCCCCAAAAAAAGTAGAAGAAAAGCTGCAAGATACGGATGGAGAAATTCCTGATTTTAGCTTCATTTCTTCACCGGTAAATGATAATTCCGATGGGGTTTCACTGACCATCACTCCCACGGTGCCACAGGATCAAGGGATTGTGGCCACAAAAAAAGTAGAAGAAAAGCTGCAAGATACGGATGAAGAAATTCCTGATTTTAGCTTGATCCCTTCACCACTGGACGGTAGCACGGATAGGGTTTTGTTGACCACCACTTCCACGGCATCACAGGAACAAGGGACTGTGGCGACCAAAAGAACGGAAGACGTGCTGCAAGATATGGATGAAGAGGCCGCGATCCTGCATAAGCTGCAGAATATCATCCTGCCGGAAGTCGAGTTTCAGGAAGCCAGTTTTCTCCATGTCCTGGATGTGCTCAAGGAAATGGCCATCTTACATGATGACCCTTCTCTAGCTTCTGGAGAAAAAGGCTTCAATATGGTCGTACTCGGCAATATTCCCAATACGACGGTCACATTACGGCTTCATAACATGCCACTGGAGCGCATATTGCGCTTCGTCGTCAAAGCCGTTCGTTATCAATTCGACATCGTCGATGGCAGTGTCGTATTTTTTAGCAGCAAAGAGCACTGCGATCTCGAAACGAGATTTTTTCCCATTTCACGCGGAACTGTCATTCGCATTATGGGAAAAATTTTAGATGACACCAAGATGCCCTTTAGCCCTGAAAAACCTTCTACGATTGCGGTTGAAGAAGCTTACCTCAAGAATTTCTTTCAACGGGCTGGTATCGACTTTACGGGAACCAATGGAAGCAATATGGTCTTTGATGGGACGCAATTGATCGCTACCCATACTCCCCTCAATCTCCGCCGACTACGGAATATTTTGCAACGTTACCACGAGACTAAGCAGGTGGAAATCGAAACACGGTTTGTCGAAATCAATACCGGCAATCTTAATGAACTTGCCATTCAATGGGGATTTCTAAAAGGCCCGACTTCGAGAAACAATACATGGAACTTAGGCACCCAAAGGGCCGGCGCCAACAATTTCGCTCCGGATGTTCGTACTCTGGCCGAAGCTTTTGCCACTCGAGGAAGTAGCCTAGGGAAAGGGAAAATCGTATCCACTGATAATAATGGAGCTGTCCATGAATCTGAAATCGACAACAGTCCGCCATCTTTTCCCAACCTCGCCAATTTCGGGAACAATGCTAATCCTCTGGGAGACTTCATTGGCGTCATCAGCGGCGGGAAATTAAATATCATGCTCAAGGCACTTGAACAGAGCACCGAAGCCGAAATGATGTGTGCTCCCAAAATCACCGTTCTTTCTGGGAAAATGGCCTCCATCACCGTTGCACAGGAATTGCGCTACCCTACCAGTTACAGTGAAACAAAATCTGATGTAGGCAGTTCCAGTGATAATAATTCCGGAGCCGGTGTTACCATTACGGCTGGTCGACCTGAGAATTTTCAGACACGCAATGTAGGTGTCGAGATGGCTGTCATTCCTACCGTCGAGGAAAATGGATGTATCGATCTACAGCTCCAGCCAACGGTTACGGAATTTGAAGGATTTGTCGAATACGGCGGCGCCAGTGTCGCCATGAACAACGCCCGAACCGTCTATACGCCTTCGGGATTTTATCAACCGATTTTTTCGACGCGACAGATCAAAACAGAACTCACCATCCAAAATGGCTCGACCGTAATCATGGGCGGTCTCATGCGAGAAGAATCCAAAGAAGTGAAGGATAAAGTTCCCATTCTCGGCGATCTACCGCTCTTGGGTAAACTCTTTCGTTCCCGTGGAGAGACGACCCAGAAGAAAAATCTCCTGATTTTTGTCACGGCCAATATCCTGTCATCCGACGGTGTTCCTCTAAAGGCTCCCAATGTGGAAATTTTTTCTCCACAGGAAGAGCAAAACATACTCTTGCCAGAAGTATCTTCTGTGGACGAAAATCGCCCTTTCTACGCTAAGACTAAAATGCCAAAGCGCCATCATCGCCATTGATCGATGCGAAATTTTCACGTTTCGGATTGAAAAAATTCTAAAAAGAACGCTTGCCGTCGCCTCAAACGGCCTTTTCTTCTTTCCAAGGACTTTGCCGGTCTTGAGGGCAGGCATATAGAACATGCAGAATTTTTCCCAACAATGTCTTGATATCGCTCGAACCATCTTAGGACACAGCTTATCATCCATTTCCGAAGATGGTCATATCATTCCCGTTGACGGAGAGCCTTCTTCCGGAGCCGATGCAGCCCATGCCATTTGGGCCATCGGTGAATATTATCGCGGCACACAGGAGATTTGGCTACACGATTTTTCGTTGCCCAAACTAGCGGCTCAATGTATGGATTTCCAGACCCATGCTGCTGACCATACGGACGATAGATCTTTAAGCTACAGCGCTCTGGGACTATTTTGTTTTGGGGCGACACAATCTCGCAACCATCTGTGGCAAAGTCTCAGTCCGGAAGCTCGGGAACTATTCATCAAACAGCTAACACATTCTCCATCTCATAAGGATTCTCATGCGGCCCTTGCCATCGCGAGAGCGGTCGTGTGCTTCTGTATGGGATTTACGTCAAAGGATGAAACCATACACCTTGTGGAATCTTTTCTGGGCTCTATTTCCCAAACAGCACCCAACGGCTTTATCGACCACGCACCCGATGAAGGTATCGGCGGTTGTTACGACATTCACGGCCTGTGGACATTGAATCTCATTCAGCAGGTGGTGCAGATGCATATCCATCATGACCTTGCTCAACATCTTCTGCCGAGTATCCGGACCCATGTCGAATCCTACCTCCGCCTCCTACCCGAATTAATTCGGAGCGATGGCCTTGCCTGGACCTATGGCGAGCATACAGGATTTTATGCACAATTACTCACGCTGAATGCGCTCATGCTGGCCCTTGCAGCGGGCTGGATACCTCATGATAGGCAATCGCTCTATACTCACCTGGTGCGTAGGCTTTTCCATTGCTTCTTTCTACATTTTGTGGATCAGGGCCATGGTAGCATCGTCATTCGGGATCTGGAACGTACCCTGTCGCCATCATTCTCTACGCGTAGAGCCAATTTCGATGCCGTGCGTTATCTTTGCCAATGGTCTATGCTGGCCAAAAAATTGCTATCACTTCAATTGGAAAGCCAGGACGATGAGGAAAAGACAGGTGGGCGTTTTATTCAATTCCTTCACACGCCAAAAAAAGAACAGGGAGTTTTTATCTACTGCAATGCTGAACAGAAAGCACATTATGCATTACCACTCCTGTCGGGATGTGGGAAAGGTTCTTGTGAGAACCTAGCATTTCCGCATTGTCCTGGAATTTTTGACGCACCCATCGATACCTACCTACCCATTTTGCAGCCGGAGTTGACGATCAATGGACAGCTCTTCATCCCTTCATTTTATGGGAAAAATTGTGCCACGGGTATGGGCTCACGGCACTCATTTTTCTTTCGCTATGAACAGCCGGAATTGATCAGTCATCAAGAGACGATCGTTTCTGATCTGGCCCATTGCCGCGTGACATGGATTTTTTCGGAAGATTGCATCACATCGGAATTCATCTATACCGTTGCCAATCGACTGAAGGTCGATCAGGTGCGCTATGTCATCGCATTGTCGGCACCGCATTCTCTCTATGGTGCCCACGGGTTGATGTTGGGAGCGGAAAGCTTGCGGGCGATCGTCGAAAAGGATGATTTTGGCATGGCCTGGAAAGACCTCGTCACGGTACATAACGATCCACAATACAGAACGGCCTATGGGGCTATTCATTTTTTACAAATTCTGTCACGGACTAATCCCATCTTCCTCCTTCCGGGAAAGCCATACCATCTCAAGATTTCCTTCCATCCCGATATCATCCATCATTAAGATCCTCAACGGGAAGAATTACATTCTTCAAGAACGAAGGAGGGAAATGGGGAAGTGCACATGATAAGAGATGAGATAGGATATTTTTATGGCTCAATCGTTCTTATTCCCGTTATTGGGATTTTTTTTATTTTACCGCCTTTGCGCCATAGGAATGGGCAAAAAATTTTGCCCATTCCTATGGCGCTGCTCGCGTAGCGAGCCAGAGCCCGAAGGGCTCAAAGGCGGTAAAAAACTAAATCCACAAAACTAATAAATCCGCCTAGAGGGTACCGGCTACGTTCTCGCTGACAAAGCCTATGATTCCCGACGAGATCGTCTTTCCCCTCTCTTCCTAGGTATCGCTCCCATCATTCCGCTAAAGATAAACAGAAAATCTCAACGCTCCTATGGGAGGAGTATCTACAAAAAACGCCATGGCATTGAAAATTTCGTTCCTCAAAATGAATGAAATGGCATTCCTTCTCTACTCGATATTTCAAAAATATTCACTCCTTCATCCCGGCTCCATGTCCGCTCCATCTCTCTTTTCGCTGCTTGATTTGACGACGCCACCCGGCCCTCCATCCTAACAAAAATAGTGGCATATCGCATGAAGCAGTACATTGGTTGCCAATGCTGCCACCACATCATCGATGACAATACCTAAACCTCCTGGCAAATCCTGCAGCTTATAAATACCCAATGGTTTCCAAATATCAAAGTACCGAAATAATATAAATCCCAGAAGAAGAAGGCCCCACAACCCATGTGTTTCGAAATGCCCATGAAATCTCAAAAAACAGATCGGCATCGCGACAAATTCATCCAAAACAATACACTCAGGGTCTCTAGTTTCCAGATGATGCTCCGCCCTATCGCAGATCAGAATAGCGAGATAAACACAAAGAGCTGCTAGGCAAAAAAAGCTCAAAAAACATAATCCACGAAAACAAAGCACATAGAACCACAGACCGATAAAGGCAGCCCATGTCCCCGGTGCAAACAATTTATTTCCTACCGGGCCCAATGTAGCTAGTGCCAAAATCCACACTTTAGGCACGTATTTTATCCAATCGGGACGTAAGATTTTTTTTATTTTCATAATAAATTCACAAAATGTCTCATTTTCTCAATCCATCTGAAGCAATAGGTGACGATATTTTACGAGATAACGAATTCCTGAATCCATTGTCAAATATACGGATATGACAAAGAACAACACCCCTAAACCGTAGGCTGTCCCGACGATAAAATCCGGGACTATGGCATATCGATCCCGCATCAAAGCATACCACATGATAAAAAACCCCGTACTAAAAATCTGAGCAATGGTCTTCAGCTTGCCCAATTTTTCGGCTTCCAGTACCACAGATTTCACAGAAGCAATCAAGCGCAAACCCGTGATGAGAAACTCCCTCGCCAGGATGAGTAAGATGAAAAAAAGCGTCCACTGCGGAATTATTTTAAATGTCAAGATGGTCATCCACAGCCCGATCATGAGTATCTTGTCGCTTAATGCATCCATCAATTTACCGAAGGCGGAAACCATACCGTAATGGCGCGCCAGATAACCATCATACCAATCGGTCAAGGCGGCCACAACAAACATGATAAATCCCCATGTTGCGCAAAAACGAACGGGAATATACAATAAAAGAACGATTAAGAAGAGGAACGGGATTCTCGAAAGCGTTACCCAATTGGCTATATTCACGACCTCTTCAATAATTTAGACAAAAAACATTGGCTGTAAACTATTTTGCCTTATCGCCGGCAGATGTCTTCGCAAGAACCGTCTTCACGGGTGCCGGATAACGCTGATTGAGCCGAAGGATCGTTTTTTCCGAAATATCCGTCGTAGATGCTGCATAGAGAATATCGGGATTGGTTCGGTTAACGACCAACAGAGCTCCTTTAGCGATGGCTATTTCGGAAACGATGATCTTGATCTCTTCAATGGTTTTCGAAAGCATTTGCGTACGCATATCCCTCAAACGAGACTCTGCCTCCTCTTGCCATTGATGAAAATTCACCTCCTTCTCCTGTAAGGCCTCTATCAGCTTTTCGGCTTCTGTTTTCATCTTATCGCGGGCTTCATCGGCTAAGGCGGGGTTATCGATCTTTTCGGCCAGTTTCTGAATTTCTTCCCGTCCCGCTATCAATTCCTCCATCTTCTTCTGCCCATCCTTTTGCAAACTATCGGCTAATGCCTTCAATTCCTCATCACGGCTCTTGGCCGTATCATAGCCCTGCATGACGCGATTAGCATCGAAAGACAGAATGATCGTCGCAACTTCTGGCGCCCGAGCCGTCGCTGTAGATCCTTCTGAAATGGTCTTCGGCTCTGATACCGCCAGTGCCGGTGCCGCAGGTTTCACCACTTCCGCTGCCGACAACTCCGTTATCAACATCGCGCCTGTACATGACAAAAGAAATCTTACCCAATATTTGTTCTTTTTCATAAAAATTCCCCAAAACTTATCCTGATAATACCTTGCGAAATGTCTAGCCAGAAGATTCAACTTTTCTTACCCAGCTTTTCATCGGCTACGGAAGCGATCCATACGTCCTGAAGTTGCTTCTTTGACACCGGTGTCGGGGAGGATGTCATCAATTCTTGCCCGCTCTGGGTCTTAGGGAAGGCGATCACATCTCGGACACTTTCTGTACCGGCCAACATCGCCACCAGACGATCCAGTCCCAATGCGATACCTCCGTGCGGCGGAGCGCCATAGCGGAATGCCCGTAGCATATAGCCAAAGCGATCCTCGACCACTTCCGGCGGAATTTTCAAAACTTCTTCAAAAATACGGCGTTGAAGCTCCGGCTGATGAATACGAATACTACCGCCGCCCAGTTCGACGCCATTCAAAACAATGTCGTAATGTTGTCCCCGGACGCATTCCGGTTTCTCCCACAGCCAGCGCTCATCTTCCGGCAAAGGCGCGGTGAAAGGATGATGTGTCGCCACATAGCGCCCCTGCTCCTCATCGTAGGTCATGAGCGGGAAGTTCACTACCCAAAGGAAATCAAAACGCGAAGAATCTCGGGCTATTTTTTTGCGCTTGAGCAACAACTCGATGGCCTCCAAACGAATACGTCCTAAAATCGTACAAGCTTTTTCCCATCGATGCGCCGCGAAAAAGATAATATCACCTTCCTCCATCGACAATTTCTCCGCAAGGACCTTTTTTTCCTCCTTGGAAAAGAATTTCTCTATGGGAGATTTCCAAGCTCCTCCTTCGCATCGGATGTAGGCCAGACCTTTCGCGCCCAAAGACCGTGCCACTTCTTCGCAGTGCTGTAATTCACCCTGTGTGATATCGGCCAATCCTTTGATATTAATGGCCTTAATCACGCCACCTTCTTCGACACAATTCCGAAAAACCTTAAATTCGGAACACTTGAACACCTCACTCAGGTCCTGGATGAGAAAATCCCACCGCATATCGGGCTTGTCGGAACCATAATGATCCATGGCATCCTGAAAGGACATGCGGCGAAAGGGCAATTTCAATTCGATACCCAATGTGGCTTTCCATATAGAGGCCAATACCTCTTCCACGAGTTTGTAAATGTCTTTGCGGTCGATGAAGGACATCTCCAGGTCGATCTGGGTGAATTCCGGCTGGCGATCAGCGCGCAGGTCTTCGTCCCGAAAGCAGCGGGTCAGCGAGTAGTAGCGCTCCACACCGGCCACCATCAGCATCTGTTTATACTGCTGCGGCGACTGATTCAGTGCATAGAAACTACCCGGATTCAAACGACTTGGTACAAGAAATTCCCGCGCGCCCTCCGGTGTACTCTTGAAGAGCAGCGGTGTTTCGATCTCGATAAAACCCTGTTCGTCGAGGTAATGGCGCACGATTTGAGTGACTCGGTGTCGTAGGCGCAGTCGATCGAGATTTTTTCGGCGACGCAGATCCAAATAACGGTATGTCAGTCGCAAGTCCTCATTAACTCTATCCGATTTTTCGTGAATGGGAAATGGCAATGTGTCGGCGATGTTATGAGCGACAAGTTCCTCCGCTAGCACCTCAATAGTCCCTGTGGCCATGCGTTCATTGCGCGCATCATCCGGACGCAAACGTACCTCGCCGATGATTTCCACAACGGATTCATCCTTCAACGATGGTAATATTTCTCTCAAATTCTCGCGATTGGGATTGCAGACAATCTGCGTCATGCCCTCTCGATCCCGAAGATCGAGAAACAGTAAGCCTCCATGGTCACGAATCGATTGGATCCATCCGGCTAGGCAGACTTTTTGCCCCAATTCCGTTTCGCGCAAAGCATTACAGTGGTGTGTACGTTTCATACCAAAAATCTCCAAGGATTATCTAGATTTTCTTCATGGAAGAACATAAGAAAAAGACAAGTACGCTATATCATTTGATGAGATAAAAAAATCAGCCCGGATGCAACCGTTTAAAAGAAACTTAACTACTGGCAACTTCTGCGATGATGCGTTCTACCTCTGCGAGCGATAACTGAGCCGCTGTGGCGATAATATTCTTATCGACGCCTTGCTGATGAAGCTTCATAATCATCTTCCGTGTTGCTTTAGCCTTGCCTTCAGCGAGCCCTTCCTTCTTGGCATCGGATATACTGGTAGCGATGGCACTGGCGTTCATATCACGAACATCATACCTCTCTTGCTCTTCTGGGGAATATTTGAATTGCTCCAAAACACCGAAGGCCTTGCCGAGGACGGGGCATTCTCGGGAAATTTTAGCGAGCGTTTTGG
>JAITIW010000033.1 GCA_031279255.1 Puniceicoccales bacterium | reverse complement strand
ATTCCTGTGTTTAACGAGGGAGAACCTACAGGAAGTGAAGTGTTATCTGCGGTATTGCCGGATGGAGCGCGGCGGCGTGAAAGATCTGCTGTGGATTTGAGGGAAACTTCTGTACCTAGGGAAAGAGTTTCAGAAAGTGCTGAGGAAGTCGTTCCAGTTCTGTTGCGGGACGATGTTCCGGGTCCGCGGATGGCGCAGGAGCCAGTAGGGTATGTGGCTGTATCACCTGGCGAGCAAGTTTTAGGGCAGGTTGGGCGCGTTTCAGATCCCGTACCAGCCAGTCAAATTTCAGCACGGCAAACCATAGTCGAGATCGGGAATGTCGTGGCTCAACGGATTTTAGTCCATGAGGCCAGTGGTGCCAAAGCAGAAGTTCTGGTTCAATTGCGAGAGACCGTTCTGCCGGGAACCGAAATCGCTCTCCTCCGAGAAGGGACATCGCTAAGAGTTGATTTCTTTTCCAGAGTAGGAGAATCTGCGGTTTTTCTGTCGCAGCATCATGGAGCTTTGCGGGAATACCTTACGCAGCGTTTGGAATCCATAAAAGATGTAAAAGTCAATGTGTATGACCATTCCGAGGGCAGGTCCGGTGATTCCTTTGGGCAAGGGCAAAATCGACGTCAGCAACGAGAGCATCATTCAGGTGAGGAATATCTTGGATGAAAAAAATAAGAGAAAGAGATATTTTACTAGAAAGTTTGGTGATGCGAATCATGTGATGTTTCATCATTTACTTTATATCGGCATACCATTCCATGACATGATCATCAAAATGGCCGTGAGATTTTTCATAAAAAGACTTGAATTCAGACCAACCTTAAAGAGCATATACTTATGCCACGATTCCCTATGATAGAATCGAAGGGTCGGTATGATATTAAGAGGGTCGTCTTTTTAGCCGTTTTGTGGGTGACGGCTTGTTCTCACCACATACTGGAGCGGGAAGATGGATTGAAACATCTGCCATCTGCTCGTTCTTTTTTGCCTTCACTGGAGCATGAATCTGACTACGATGTTCGTGTGGAGAATGAAGAAAGCCTCATTTCTCAAACCATTGACGCCGGAGGAGATGTTTCAGAGAACACTTCTCACACCGCCCAGAATTTAAGTATTTATGATGTCGTTGACCAAGCTTTGCAGCGTAATCCTTCCACACAGAGATTATGGGCTCGCTCCAGAGTCTTAGCGGCTCAGTATGGTCAAGCGCAGAGTATCTTGTATCCTCAGATAAAAGTGGGTGCTTATGCCACAAAAGTCCAACAGCCCACCGTCGTTAATGGAACGGCACAACGGCAACGGCAGACCGTTTTCTATCCACAACTGGAGGTCATACAGTCCTTATTTCACTTCGGGAAAGACCAAGCATCGATACAGTCCGTCAAATCGGCTTTGGAGGTTTCTCGGCATCAGTATTCAAGAGAGCTGCAAAGTGTCGTCTATCGTGCCCAGTGCGCCTATTGCAAATTAGATTCCGCTAAAGCGTCGGTGCAGGCGGAGGAGGAAAGTCTCAGAGATGCCGAGAGAACGCGGGCGTCGGTCGAAAAGCGCTATCAAGCCGGTTTGGCCAATATACAGGAGGATTTACAGGCTAAAGCCTGTGCTTATCAGGCACAGTACCGCTTGGAGCAAACCAAAGCCGGTGTCGAAGCAGCGCGGGCAGAATTGGCTGCTCTCTACGGAGTTCCGGTTTCCCGCGACATCGATATTCATCCTTTGCCGCGGAAGGATATGGCCTGGGATGAGATATTTTCAACGCTCGATAGATGGATGCAGCGATCCATCGGAGATCGAGAGGATTTAATCGCTGTGCAGAAGCAGCTAGAGTCAAAAGAAATGGTCTTAAAGGCGAAGGGAAAAGCTTTATTGCCCGAATTAGTGGCTGGCTTTACGAGTTCTTTGAAAAAAATTCAGCACGTGGGCGGGACGCATCATCAATATAGTGCCTATGTGGCGCTTCAATGGAATATTTTTGATGGATTTCGCAATACCTACGACATCCTGGAAGCTTCGGGGGCGAAAAAGATAGCGGAAGCGGATCTTCGGGAAGCTCAATTGAATGCCAGTAAGGAAATTTGGACATCTTACCATGCCTTTCAGTCCTCATTGCGACAATTGAAAGCAGCGGAGGCCTACGAAACGGCAGCGGAAAAATCCTTTGGGGCGACGCAAACGGCCTATCAAAATAGCTTGGCATCGTTTTCGGATCTAATGACCTCTCAGAATACATTGGCCGCCTCGCGGCAACAACGAGTGCAATCGGAAAACGGTGTTTATATGGCGTTAGCCGCTTTGGGGTATGCCACAGGGGGAATTGTAATAGGAGAAACGACATCTTTGGAATGACATCATGAAACATGGATTTTTTTATGCGCAGTGTATAGGCCTCGGTATTGTGGGAGCCTTTTTGAGCGGCTGTAAGGATTCTGTCCCATCTGTATCGTTAAAACGACCTCCAACGCCTGTTAGAGCCGTTGTCGCCGTAGCGAAAGATGTACCGCTCTATCTCGAAGCCTTAGGTCATATTCGAGCCTCGGAAGAAGTACAGATCGTTCCTCAAGTTTCGGGAGAGATCACAGCAGTGCATTTCACTCAAGGTGCTTATGTTCAGGAGAATGATCTTCTATTTTCATTGGATGCGAGGTTGTACGAAGCAGCGGTCGAAAAAGCAAAAGCTGATCTCGAAAAGGCATCTTCGCAATTGAAGGTCGATGAAGCGCAGTATGAACGTTCAAAAGCCCTTGTTCCGGAGAGTTATATTTCTCCTCAGGAATTCGAATTGCGCGCGGCCCGTGTGGAGCAAAGCCGTGCCAATGTACGACTGGCTCAAAGTCAACTGGATGCCGCTTTGGTCAATTTGGAACACTGTTTTCTAAGAGCTCCTATTTCTGGAATAGCTGGGAAATATGAGATCGATGTGGGTAATGTCGTCGCAGCTGGATCGGGGAAAGCATTGGTCAGCCTGAAGAAACTGGATCCGGTTTATGTGGATTTCAGCCTATCGGAAAATCAATTTCCTCTATTGAAGCAGTACTTTGATCAGCAAAATAAGTTGACCGTTAGGGTACAACCTTTAGCCGATTCTGCATGTATTTTGGAAGGTGAGTTGCATTTTATCCAGAACCATATCGATGTGGCGACAGGTAATCTGCATCTTCGGGCAGAAGTTCTGAATCCAAAACAGGCCGTATGGCCAGGAGAATCCGTTTGGGTCAAGGTTTTACTGCGGACGTTAAAAGATGCCGTGCTCGTTCCGGAAGCTTGCGTGAAATTGGGCCAGCAGGGACATTATCTCTTTGTCATCAAGGAGGATCATACCGTCGAATTGCGTGTCGTGCAAAAGGGCCAGAAGCAAGATGACAAGATCGTCATTCTTCAGGGAATTTCCGCCGGGGAGCAGATTGTGGAGCAGGGACAGATGATGTTAGCGCCAGGTGCGCCGGTTGTGGTTCTATCGGGACAAAATCAATGAGCAGAATGAAAAAATGTCTCTTCATAAATCATTCTCATAAATGAAAAGTATTTCAGAGCTCTTTATCAAACGGCCCGTCATGACGGTTTTGGTCGCCATGGCTTTCGTTTTGGCCGGTATCTACGCTTATCGTTCATTGCCCGTCAGCGACTTACCAGCGGTCGATTATCCAGTTATTCAGGTTTCGGTCAGTTTCCCCGGAATGGATGCGGCGACGATGGCGGCGAATGTTGCCACTCCACTGGAGAAGGAATTTTTGCAGATATCGGGTTTAGAGCTTGTAACATCGCGCAATATGCAGGGGCAGACGAGTCTCACGTTGCAATTTAATCTCGATAGGGATATCGATGCAGCGGCCGTCGATGTACAGTCTGCAATTTCTCGTGCTACGGGAAAACTTCCTAAAGACCTGCCATCGCCGCCCGTGTTTCGGAAATCAGATCCCAATAGTCAGGCTATCCACTTCATGTGTTTGCGCAGTAGGACATTGACGAAGGGAGATCTTTACGATTATGCCAAGAATGAGATCGCACAACGCGTCGGTGTGTTGCCCGGTGTGGCCCAGGCCAATATCTATGGCGTTCCGAGAGCCATTAGAATTTCATTGGATCTGCAAAAACTCGAAAGCCGTGGATTGACGACGGATAATGTGACTCAGGCCATTCAAAGTGGAACCGTTACCTTAGCAGCTGGCAATTTAAAGGGTGACGCTCAGACGCTTATTCTGAGACCTGAAGGTCAGTTGAAAAGTCCTGAAGAGTATGAAGCTCTTATAGTGGCTTATAAAAACGGTAGTCCGGTATACCTTAAGGATGTGGGCGAAGCCGTCGAAGGGCTCGAAGTGGATGATTTGAGGAATAATTTTTGGCAACGCGGCAGTGAGCACGTGTCAGAAGCAGCAACCGTTGCGGTCGTAACGACAAAAGCAGCCGGTGCCAATGCGGTCGCCGTATCGAAGGAGATCAATCAATTAATTCCGACCCTCAAGGCGCAATTGCCAGGTTCCATTGAATTGGTTCCCATGCACGACCGTTCGGAATCCATCATCGCTTCGATCAATGACGTTAAGGAAACCATTATCATTGCCTTTATCTTGGTGGTAGTAGTGATCTTCCTTTTCTTAGGGCGTTTTGTGGAGACGATTATTCCGGTTGTGGCCCTGCCTCTATCGCTCCTCATCACCTTTGTCGTGATGCAGTTATTGGGTTACAGTTTGGATAATTTATCCCTACTGGCTCTGACTTTGGCCATAGGATTTTTAGTCGATGATGCCATTGTTTTTCTGGAAAACATGGTCCGCCGCATGGAAGATTTTCATGAATCTCCGATGGAAGCCTCCATCGAAAGTGGTCGTGAGATCAGTTTTACGATTCTCGGCATGACGTTATCGTTATGCGTTGTCTTTATTCCGATGGTTTTATTGCCCGGACAGATGGGACGTGTGTTTCGTGAATTCTCCGTGACGATTATCGTAGCTATTTTCGCTTCCGGTGTGATTTCACTTACGGTCACTCCCATGATGTGCGCCCGGATGTTGCGCCCCATTCAGCACAATGCACGGACGAAATTGGAAATATTTTCCCACCACCTGGAGCACAGTTTTTTGAAATTCTACAGCTGGACATTGGACAGATTTTTGAACTGGAAATTTTTAGCGATTCTCATCTGGATCATCTCGCTCATAGGGGCATTTTATGCCTTTAAAGCTTTGCCCACGACTTTTCTTCCGGAGGGCGACAGTGGTGTGATGACGGGCGTTTTTATCGCACAGGAAGGAAGTTCGTCGAAGGAAATGGGGCAATATCAAGATCAGATTGAGGCGGTGCTAAGGTCACATCCGTCGGTGCGTCAATATTTGACATTAACCGGTCTCTCGGGTATGATTGCGGCCAATCAGGGCATTGTCGTTGGGTTTCTAGATCATGGGAAGCGGCCAAAGATTCAGAGTATTGTGCGTGAATTATCGGGTAAGTTTTTCACCATACCGGGAGTTTTTGCAGCGGTTCGGCCGATGCCGAACCTGTCCGTCAGTACGGGAGCCATGTCGACGAATCAGGGAAAGTATTCCTTTGTCCTGACGGCGATCGATACGGCGACACTCTACGCTTCAGCCAATAAATTATTGGCTGAACTCCGAAAAAATCCAGGATTTTCATCACTGTCTTCCGATATGTTTTTGAGCAATCCCGGAGTGGAGATGCAGATTTTGCGCCAACAGGCAGCGAGTTATGGCCTGACGGCTTATGATTTGGAAAATGCATTGCGGCAGAATTATTCGGAAAATTTCTGTGCCCAAATTAAGGAAGAGATGCAGCAATATCAGGTGATCGCATCCGCCCAAAAAGATCAGAGATCCGATGTTGAGGGTCTCCATAAACTTTATTTACGAGCTCGTAATGATGAATTGGTACCGCTGGTATCTTTAGCCAAGACAGAGGAAAAAGTGGGGCCGTTGGTGATTAATCATACGAATAATTTCCCTTCGGTATCGATTTTTTTCGACCTAAGTCCACACTATACGATTGGAGAGGCTACGGCATTTGTGGAAGTCAAGGCCAAGGAAATTATGCCACCAGAAGTGCGAGGAACATTTGAGGGTGAGGCCAAGACATTCCGAGAGACGAATCGAGCGATTATGGGTCTTCTCGCGTTGGCTGTTTTGGTGCTCTATTTCATTTTGGGGGTTTTATACGAGAGCTATGTGCATCCATTGACGGTTCTGTCGGTATTGCCGGTGGCGATGGTCGGAGGACTGTTGACGCTCTTGTTCTGTCGGCAGGAATTGTCGCTCTATGGATTCATAGGTTTGTTCATGCTACTGGGGATCATGATGAAGAATGGTATCATGATGATCGATTTCGCATTGGAGCGGCAGAAGGAAGGCGCGACGGCACGTGAAGCGGCTCATAAGGCCTGTATGGATCGCTTTCGGCCCATTATCATGACGACGATCGCGACATTGATGGGTATGGTTCCGATCGCCGCCGGATGGGGATCCGATGGTACTTCCCGTATGCCACTCGGTTTAGTCATTGTCGGTGGCCTTGTGGTTTCTCAAGTCGTGACGCTCTATATCCTGCCGGCTTTCTTCATCTATTTCGATACCTTTCAGACCAAGATATTAGATCGGATTCCCTTTTTTGCGAGGGAAGTACGCTAAGGCATTTTTTAGAATTTAGATGTTTCTCAGAATTTGGTTCTGAAGATTCTTGTGATGTCGATTCAAAGTACCGAGCGTGAGAATGTTTTCGTACTTTATTCTTTTGTCTCTTCTGTCCCGCCGCCTTTGCAGCGTGACACAATGCAAAAATTTCTTTCGCATGGGGTCATGCTGTTGTCCGCTTTGCGAACGAGCTCAAAGGGCTCCAAAGGCGGCGGAGGGTGAAGTGAGATGCGTTTCCTGTTAGAAAATCTTTCGCGTGGGGAGGAAGGATACTCTCAGCCTGCAGTCAAAGTGACGAGGTTGGGTATGGCACCTTTATTCTCACTGCTTTTATTTTCACTGTTTTGGGACACCGTCTTTTTTCATCGGCTAGTCCACCGCCTTTGAGCCCTTCGGGCTCTGGCCCGCTTCGCGGGCTGCGGTAAAGAGAAAATGCAAAGCAAGAGCTTTCATTTTCCCATTACCGCAAAGGCGGTAAATTGCCCAGAGGCAGAAATGCTGTTGTTTTTTACTTCTCCTTTTGGACTAAAGAAAGAAGTCAAAACCTCCCATGGAGTTATCTCATATGAGATAAGAGGTACTCAGAAATATCCCCGGAGGGATCATAAGGTAAAACTATTTCAGACTAAAATAAAAATAGGCCATAAAACTTAGGTGAGATTTTCTTAAAATATCCGCGACGAGAATTAGTTCCATAGACAATATATTGGTCGAATAAAATCATGGTGGAGGTGGCGGGAATCGAACCCGCGTCCAACAAATTTTCAGATAAAGCTTCTACATGTTTAGTTACGTTTATACTTTGACCGATGAAGAGGCACGTAACAAGCTCTTCGATGGCGAGTATACAACCATAAGTTACGTCAACCTGTATACGAGTTAGATAACTACTCGCTTAAATAGGCACGGCGACTTCTTAGCGAGCATCCAAAAACGCCGTGAGCTGCTTTTAATTAAGCAGCTAGTTTCGCTTTGTTGCCAAAGCTGAGTTTCATGACTTTTCTGTTTCTTCTGTTTCTAATGCCATTTAACTTTTGTGATGGATGTTAACAGGGCCAACCATCATCCCTGACATGCTACCGTATCCTATGATTTATCGTCGAATCCAGGACACCCCCAGTTGTCTGTACTCTCAAAGAACAATTCATCATACAATAAGTCACTTTTAGACATACGAAAAAATCTCAATAAAAGTGCTTTCGGGCGACTACCTTAAGACTGACGAAATCCTTTGTAAAGAAAATTTCCCAGGTACCAGAATTAAAAGCAAGTCTGTGCGGCTTTGTATAAATTTTCAGAAAATTAGAGTTTGGATCCAGCAGTGCCAATAATTATATTGACAGCTAAAAGTATTTTTTCATCCATCATAAAAATGAGAATCTATCCCTTGTTTTTGGCATTTTTATGCCCTTTGCTTTTTGTTTTTGTCTATTCTGTTCCATTTTTGGCGACCAAGAAGGTACGCCTAGATATGGCTTTGGAACGGTCAGAACAGATCTTATATGCAATTGAACGGCTTTATCCGGATGAGAAATTTCGTGATGAACTTTCGAGAAGGCAGGACATTCTCTCTCATCTTAGGGAGTATGAGCAGCATCATAAACGAAATGCTCTTACGAAAGAAGAGCTCTCGTTTGTGCTCTTCCCGGCGAAGTTAATATCCTATAATCAGGATTTCTGGATGAGCTTCGGGCGGAATTCTT
>JAITIW010000008.1 GCA_031279255.1 Puniceicoccales bacterium | reverse complement strand
TACGGGCGACAGAGATGAGAGTCACCTGGCAGATATTTTTAACAATAAAGATATTTTTATCTTATTGGAAAATCCCACCGACGAAAATCGCCGCATTCCTAAAAATATCTTTCCATCGGTGATCCAGACCACTGTTCCCGACAGTGGCTTGCTCAGCGATGTCGCGATTTGGTCCATTCATCCCAACGATACACGCAAGAACGTAAGGTCCTGGAGGTAAAAATTTAAAAAATGTGTCAAATAAAGGGTTGACAAAGGGGAAAAGAGAAGCCAAAGGAGGGAAGCAAAGCACCCGTGAACCACAAAGTTCACCACCCTGATTTTTTAAGAGATAAGGACACCTACTCCTTCTATTGAGAGTTTTTTTCGTTGAAAAACCGATTAGAGGGTGTCGTCAAAATCAGGTAGCAATCTTTTCGTCTTGTTCTACAATTCGTCTAATATGTTGTATCTCCTATGCGTCCTTTTCTCCATTCTCTCCGTCTTCTTCTTTTTCTCCTTTGTTAACATTTTATTTGACGACACCCTCTAGACTCCCGAGTTAGCGAACAACGACCCCATATCTGACCTACAGATGTCCGAGAATGTCTTGCGGCGTTGCCGAGAGAAACGAAATGCCTCCTCTCGTGGTCAGGTACTGTTTTTCACTGCATTTAGGAAATGAGAATCCGCTAAAATAGTGGATTTTCGTCTTTTCGTTTGCCCGCTTTTCGAATCTTCTAACTGCGCTTTTCTATAACATCTCCTGATGGGTTGACACAATCTCTTTCCCCTTTGCCCGCCTTTGAGCCCTTCGAGCTCTTGCCCGCTGCGCGGGCTCGCGGTTAAGAAAAAATGCAAAGCGGGAGCTTTTATTTTTCCTTACCGCAAAGGCGGGGAAGACCGAGACTGACCAAAAGCTGCCGCTTGATAAAGACCCGATAAAAGCCAGTGCTTAGATAAAAGACCAGCGATTAGGAAAATGGAAAAGCCGGTATGCCGACAAAAAATCGACTCTTGAGAAATTTCAAGAAGAAATGGAACTGAAAAATATTACAGTTGGGGATATTCAGCTGAAATATTCTTATTTTTTGCTAGGAATGCAAGGAGAAAATTCGTTGAGAGGGGTGGAGGAGAAAGAGGAAAAGAAAACGGAACCGAAAATTATCTAACGCTAAAAAGGAAAGGAAGGCTTGAGTATTTTTTAAAAAAAACTACGCTCCCTGAGAAAATTCAATGGGGATATGAATCAAAGTGATATTATTAATCTAACAGCTCAGGCGATGGTCTTGGTACTCATGTTATCCATGCCGCCGATTCTCGTCGCGACGTTTGTGGGTCTCGGCATGAGCTTAATTCAAGCTTTGACGCAAATTCAGGAACAGACTTTAGGCTTTGCCATTAAGTTGTTTTGCATCGTCATCGTGCTCTCCCTCTCATCCTATTGGATCGGGGGTCAATTGTTGCGTTTTTCCAACCAACTTTTTTCAACTTTCTCCATCTTGATTAAAAAATAAAGCAGCCGCAATGGATTCTTCATCTCTGAGTGAGCTGACGCGCATCTGTTTTTTGCTATTGATATCGATCATTCGCCTTGCCGCCACACTGGCCATCATACCGGTCTTTTCCAAGCAATTTATTGTCGGAACGGGGCGCAATGTCGTTATTTTGGGAGTGGCGCTTCCGTTATTCTATTTTCTTTATCCGACACTGCCGACGGGTGAGTTGCATTTGCTGATGCTGACGGCCATTATCTTCAAAGAAGTCCTTATCGGCATTATGCTGGGATTTGTGGGGACATTTATTTTTTTCGTAGCCGAAAGTGTCGGCTTTATCATCGATATTCAACGTGGGGCCTCCATGGCCACGACCTTCGATGCCATTGCAGGTACACAAACATCACTATTGGGCAGTTTTTTGCTCCAGATGTTGACGGTATTTTTTTTCACAACCGGCGGCTTTTTATTTTTTCTAACCTTGGTCTATAAGACCTATGAAATCTGGCCGGTATTTCAGCTGACGATCACCATCGAATCGGATTTGTCACAATACTTTTTAGTTTTTGCCGACGAGCTCATGGAAGTGACCTTTTGCCTATGCGCTCCGGTATTGATCGTTTTGTTCTTAGCAGAATTTGGATTGGGAATGGTCAGCCGATTTGCGCCGCAGCTCAATGTATTCGTCCTGGCGATGCCGATCAAAAGTTGGCTCTCGATGTTTTTTCTCCTGCTCTACTTTTCGTTTCTGAGCCAACTCCTTCATCATTATATCTATGGAAAGGGCAAGATGGCTCAATTTATCAATCACTTTTTTCAATTATGAGCGAAAAAACAGAGCCTCCTTCTCCCAAGCGCATACGCGATGCTCGCGCCAAGGGAAATGTTGCCAAAAGTACGGATTTAAACTCGGCGGTTCTCGTCATCGGTCTGTTCACTTATATCGGCATGAGTTGGGAAAAAAGTGTCCAGAAATTGTGTCAACTCATGCTGACGCCTTCTTACTTTTTCGTAAAAGATTTCGATCAGACTTATCAGGAACTTTTGTGGGAAATTATTCTGCAGATGCTCTCCATGATTCTCCCTGTCGGGGGTGTTATTATCCTGCTCGCCATCGTGGTGAATTTTGCCCAAGTTGGTGTATTATTCACGACCAAACCCATTATTCCCGATCTCAATCGCATCAATCCGGCCTCGAAGCTGAAGCAGATATTTTCGAAAAAAAATCTCTTTGAATGCGGAAAATCGATCGTAAAGATCCTATGCCTCTCGACGCTCATTTTTTTCGTTATCGAAAACGTTATTCGCGATCTGCTTGTGCTGCCGTTGACGGGCATCACGGGAGTGTTGGGATTGTTGCCGATTGTTATGAAACGCTTTTCCAATAATGTCATTTTTATCTACATTGTCTTCGCTGCAGCTGATTTTGTTTTCCAGAGACGAAATTGGACAAATCAGCTCAAGATGAGCAAAGATGAGGTGAAACGCGAATACAAGGAATCCGAAGGCGATCCGCAGATCAAGGGCAAGCGGAAACAGATTCATCGGGAGATGATCGAACAGGATCCTCCGCAGCGCACCAAGGGAGCGAGTGTCGTAGTTACAAACCCAGCCCATATGGCCATCGCGTTGCTCTATGATCCTGAGCAGCAAGCGATTTCATTTCCACTGGTATTGGCTAAGGGTATCGGCCTCGTAGCGGAGCGGATGATGGCCGTCGCCCGGCAGGAAGGTATTCCTATCATGCGTAATGTTCCACTGGCCCATGCCCTAATGGACATGAGCACCGTTCTGGATTATATCCCTCGGGAACTGATGGAACCGGTAGCCGAAGTCCTGCGCTGGGTCCATGTCATGAAGGAACGCCATGCCCAGGGATTAGATTTGGAAGGACAAGCGGAGTAGGGGAGAATTCTTTCACGAATCTTTTTCATAATGCACACTGATGTACGGACTGGAGTCGTTGAACCTCTCATCCAGGTCTCTCCAAAAAGATCTCGAAAGATCTGCCCTGTAATATT
>JAITIW010000007.1 GCA_031279255.1 Puniceicoccales bacterium | reverse complement strand
TCACTGCTCACATTTCCCACAGTTACAGCAAAATATCCCTTAGCCCAGGGATGTGATCCTCAATATCTCTTCTTCAATATTTCAAATTCTTGTGGCAGCTTTCGGTTGCTCTTCCCCTTTATATATTGAATTATCCTAGATAATGATTGGTTGTGAGGAACAGATATTATCTGTGCACATGATCAGGACTTACATTCTCGCTTACTATATCAATATAATTAATTGTGCTTATTTCTCTTACTCATTCCACAGCCTTTGTTACTATATGTCTTGTTAGGACTCTAATCTGTATTTTGTACAGAATATTATGTGATATTTCAAATCATATGGGCTGTGTGCTCCGTGTCTGTATTCATGCCTCATATTATACTGAAGTCTTCGCCTAAAGGCGAGGGTGTTTACCCTATCTCACTAAACTACATAGACGATTATCTTTCCTGTGTCGCCCAAGGGTCCCTTTTTCTTCCAGGCAGCAACCTTTCCATCTTATGCCATCCTTCATCGGATAGGTCTCCTATGTGTCTTTTTTCAGTTCCCTCTCCTTGCCTTTCTTTTCCCTTCATCAACCTTTAATTTGACGACATCCTCTAAGTCTGAAGGTTTTGCAGGCCCAGTTGTTGGCTCAGAATATCAGTCGCCTTGGTAGTATCGGATGCGTGCACGAATAACGCCACGTGAATGTCGTTGGCGGTTATTTTAACGATGGAAATTTGTGCCGCATTCAGTGCTTGCGACCACTTTGTGAGCAGCAAAGCTCGATTTTCTTTGACCAGAGCTCCGATGAGGGAAATGCGACTGAGATATCCTTCCATGCATAATTCACCTCCATGTCGTAAAATGGACTCCCGTAGGCTCTGCAAATGCTGTTCCGATTCCGTTTCAAAGGTAACACAGATCTCTTCACGGCCATTGGCCAAACACCGTTCTGAAAACCAATCGATGCTGATGCCATAGGTATTGAGGCGATGCATCTCGCCATAAATTTGGGGTAGCGATGTTGGCGAGAGAATAAATCTCAAGTGCCGTAAATTGGATTTTATGGAAAGATGAATAGGTTCCCAATCGGAAGGAGATTGCGAAGAGATGAGCGTCCCTTTATCAATATCTGAGAAACTCGAGCGGACATGGAAATTGACATTTTTTTCCTTAGCAAGGGCGACAGAACGGGAATGCATGACGTTACCACCGTTCTGCGATACGGCGAGCATGGTATCAAGGGACACCTGTTGCAGACATTCCGAAAGAAGTACTTTTCGTGGATCGGCGGCATAGATCCCATCGACATCTGTAAAAATTTCGCAGCGCTCAGCGTGAAAATAAGCCGCTAAGGCGATAGCCGTTAGATCAGAACCACCTCGACCGAACGTGGTAATGTCTCCCTGAGGAGAGATCCCTTGACAACCGGCCACCAGGACAACTTTTTTTTCTTCCAAATGGCGACCGATGCGATCGGGCAGAATGTTCTGAATGGTAGCGTGGCGATGAAGCTCATTGGTCCAAATTCCGGCCTGTTCGCCGCTTAGGGAAATAGCCGAGATTTTTAGGTCTTGGAGGGCCAATGCTACCAAGCAACAGCAGGCTTGTTCTCCGGTGGCAAGAAGTGCATCCACTTCTCGGGAATCGGGCAGAGAGGAACATTTTTGAGCATCGCGAATGAGTTGATCAGTGATACCTCCTTGGGCTGAAATGACGACGATGAGTGCATGTCCCTGAAGGTAAGTATCACGAATGCGCTGAGCGACATTTCGGATGCATTCAAAGTTTTGCAATGAAGTGCCGCCATATTTCTGTACGATGAGAGCCATGGAATAGGATGAATTTTAGGCCGATGTGAAACGCTCTTCCGTTCCGTTCAAAAGTTTTTTGATATTGGCGTGATGTCGGATGAAGATGAAGACCATGAGTATCCAGGAAACGATAAGAGTTTCTTTAGGATAAGAAAAAAAATAAGCGCTCAATGGTAAGCTGAAGGCAAAGCATAATGATGCCAGCGAGACAAAACGGGATGCGCGGAAGACGATACTCCAGATAACACCGCCTATCAACAGAGCTCCAGGCATAAGAGCCGCGAGTCCTCCCATCGTCGTGGCGACGCCTTTGCCACCTCGAAATTTAAGAAAGATGGAATGGCAATGCCCCAAAATACTCCCGATAAGGGCGATGTAAGCCAATGGTAGGCTCATCACGTGCAATGGATTCAGGCCAATGGGGAGGTAGGTAACGGTGAATCCTTTTAGGAAATCCAATAGGAATACTATGTTCCCGGCTGCTTTCCCGACGCAACGTTTGACGTTGGTGCTTCCCGGATTGCCACTGCCCACGTGGAGGATATCGATGCCGTAGAGTTTTGAAATGAGCACAGCGAAGGAAATAGAACCTATCAGATAGGCTATGGCGAAAACTAGAAGACATTGAGAAATCATCGTAAAATCCCTAATGAGCGGAGCTTATGAAGTCAATACGGCTCTTTGTATATCAGAAAGCAGCATAACATAATGGATCAAATCATAGAATCCTATAGAATTTTTTCAAGAATTTAGCACTTAGTCCGTTTGGTC
>JAITIW010000042.1 GCA_031279255.1 Puniceicoccales bacterium | reverse complement strand
ACCATGATCTTCTGCTTGATGAGTTCCATGACATCCCAGCCGGCATATTTGTAGGAAGGGCCTAAGTCTCCATGCATTAAATGGATAAGATAGCGTCCATATTGCTGTATCGGAGAGGCATTGAGCCCGTAGCGCGCATTCATGGCCTCTTGTATTTCCGGCGGAACCCTACGTTCCGAATCAAAGGGCCCTCCCGGGGCCATCTGTGTCAGGAAAAAAGTAAAGGTAATCACACAGAAAATAATGCCGAGTGTCAGGAGAAATCGCTTCAGTATAAAGTTAAACATGGCGTATTAATTATAGCGGATAAAAGCTCTCTGCCGGAGTTGTCGCATCCAAGCATTGTAATTTTCTTGCTGACGTTGTTCGCATAATATTTCTTGAATATGTTCATAGACCTCTGGTAATGGGCTATGATATTCCGGCCGTTGATCCGACAGGTGGAGCAAAACCCATGCATTCGAAATGTCCAACCAAGGAGTATGTTCATCTCTCGTAAGTCCTTCTGCAGCTCTCTGTAGTTCTGGACGAAGATCATCCGGCGAGATCCACCCGAGGTCTTGGTAATGCATATCCGGAATTTCTGTCTGCCAAAGGGCAATTCTTTCCCTGAAGCCAGTCCCTTGCAGCCTTATCGACAGCACCGATTCTAACCTTTTCTGAAGAGTTTCTCGATCATCAATGGAATGGTAAGGAACGAGCACCTGCTGCAGATGAATTTGCGCCTTTTGGGAAAATTTTTCGCGATGTTGTTCATAATAATGGGAAATTTCTTCCGGTGAAATCGTCGCCTTTGTGTTTTCTTGGCGCATGAAATGAACGATGGCGTGTTGACGGATTTCTTCTTTAAATTCATGGATAGATTTACCATGTTGCTGTAAATACTCCGAGAGTAGCTGACGCTGATTGTGGAAATGTTTTTGAAGGTATTGCTGATAATGTCCCTCAATGAAGGATTCGGGGATTTTTCCCTTTTTGCGTTCGAATTCCTTAACGATGAGGATGCGATCTATCATGCTTTCGAGGTGCTGTCGGAGGGGCAGTGAATCGGTTGTGCCATTCCGTGACCTATCAGGAGCAGCATGAGAAATTTGCCAATCGTGACGCAATTGATCAACGGTGATGATCTGGTTTTCCACAATCGCGACGATGTGGTTTTCGTAAGCATTGGCATATGGGCTAACAAAAGCCAGGATGCCGGCTATGGATAAAAGATAAGACTGGAAGTGCATGATCTTTCGGACGGTGACGAGATTCTTTTTCGTTTCAAGTCGAAAAAGCAGGTGATGTCTTCTGGCTTTGTTTTACGGGCTGTCTTTGGATTCCGAAGGAATCGCCCACTTTATGGGCCACAAGCGGCCGACAGTGTCGGCCACTTGCAAAGACAGCGAACGAAATGACGTAGATTTTATGATAAATGCAGAGAAGGGGGGTCAGGAGAAAGGCTTGTGTCATCGCCAGATTTTTCCGGAGAGACGCTCGAAGGCACTGAACTTTCCTGAAGCCATGTGGCGACAGCAGCATCTGGGTCCCGGACTTGTGCCAAATCGATGAGAAAATGACGTTGATCACTACGTTGAGCGATGAGCGGAAGTCCATGATGAAAATTCTTGAGATAAATATCACATGTCGCCCGAAGTGTCTTGCCGGAATCTTCCGATTGTTGCTGCAAAAATGACATGGCCTCTTCCGTAAATGCGATCGATATACCGTGTATTTTGAGAAAGGAATCACAGAAACGTCCAATGGCTTCGCGGGAATCTCGGGATCCATCCGTGTGGGCATGCAGTAGAAACGATTCCAATGTGGAAGCTGGTTGGCGAATGACGTCAGCCGTGAGCTGGAAATGGGAAATGTGGGTCGATGGTAGTTCGAACTTAAAGTCCCGAAGACAATTTTCCAAAACCGTCAAAAGGCCACGGGCGCCGGTCTTTTCCTCCTCCGCCATGGCTGAAATGAGATCAAGGGCTTCATCCGTAATATCCAACTGAATGCCATAGCCGAGAAAATCTTCCTGGTATTGCCGCAAAATAGAACCTTCCGAAGAAGTGAGGATCTGTTTCAATTCCTGTTTCTTCAATGCCTGACAGGCGACGCGAACCGGTAATCGACCGATGAATTCCGGTTCGAAACCATAGCGAATAAAATCCTCTGTTTTGGATTTTTGCAAATAGGTATAGGTATCGTCCTTTAGGTCCTGACTCTTGCCGTTGAATCCCATAGAACTCGCCCCGACGCGCTTTTTGACGATTTCTTCCAGTTTGTCAAAAGCACCACTGACGATGAAGAGAATATTTCGCGTCGAGAGCGTATCGGGTTGTTTTTGCCGCGAAGGATTCATCATGGAGCGCATTTGTCGCATCATATCATTGGGGCCTAATAGGTTGACGTCGGTATCTTCCATGAGCTTCAGGAGATTGATCTGCACGCCGCGTCCGGAAATATCGCGATGGTCGCCGCTACTCGCAATTTTATCGATCTCATCAATAAAAATAATGCCATATTGAGCGAGATGAGTATTGCCATTGGCCGCTTTGACGAGATCGCGGACGAGGTCCTCCACATCATTGCCCACATAGCCGGTTTCGGAAAATTTTGTAGCATCAGCTTTCACAAAAGGAACCCCGATGAGCTTAGCGATATTGCGGACGAGGTATGTTTTCCCGACACCGGTCGGTCCGAGAATCATGATATTCTGCTTGTTATAATCCTGTTCTTTCCGTAGCGGATTTTCGATACAGCGCCGCACATGGTGGTAATGGTCGCAGATGGCGACAGAGAGTACCTTTTTGGCGACGTGTTGTTCGATGACAAAGCGATCCAAGTAATCTTTGACTTCACGCGGCTTAAAGTTGAAGCTTTTGATCTTATCCAGAGGCGAGATCTCCTCTTTTGTCTCCTGGGAACTCGAAGAGGATTCTTTCTGAGTCTCCTCGTACACAAAGGGTGTTATTTGGATATTCGTCGCCCTTCCCAGAATTTCGCCAAATTTCTTCGTGAGCTCCTCCAGAGGATTAGAAATTTCGTCATCGTGTGCTTCGTTGCGCAACATAGCGAGTAGTATACATCAAAAATGTGACATAGAGCAACCCTGAAGGTGAGCCAATGATAAATTCATATAAATATAAAAAATACATATAAGGGATAAAATATTTAGCCTTACTTAATATATTCAATGTCACATGTTATGTAGTCTATTGCAATGAAGAAGCAAGTCTTATGGCCGTAGGCAAAATACCAAAGCAAGAAGAGGTATACGGCAAAGCGAGATGAATCTTGAGCGTATATCATATCACTTGTGTATGGCTATCATGAACACTGACTTAATTAGAGGGGTGATAATAACAATTAGTAACAGTAAGAATTCCCTTTTAAAGCCAAAATGGACTTCTAGGTATCCATTATATTGCAGATAACGAATGGTTTAAAACTTGACAATAAAATGAGAGAATCACCGTAGCGGGCTCATGAAAGATGAATATTTGAGACTGGCACAGGAAAGAATCGAGGATCCGCGTATTTTAGTAAATCTCATATCTCAGAGAGTCCGACAGTTTCGCTTTGGCGCCAAAGCGATGATCGAGACACTGGAGCGACTGGATCCAGAAGATACCGCATTGCGGGAGATCATGGCCGGAAAGCTTTCGTACGAGTTGTCCAGCGAAGAGGCTTCGCATTTGGACGCTTTGGCACATGATGTTACCTAAGTTGGCACTTGCGCATTTTCGGTATCCTTTAAAATCCAGGAACCATGATGGAGATCTTCAATCGCAAGGTCGCGCATCACTACCTTATCGGGGAGACGTTTGTGGCTGGAATGGTGCTCCAGGGTACGGAAGTGAAGTCTATTCGGAATGGCAAAGCTCAGATTGCCGATGCCTTTGTCACCATCGACCGATCCGGAAATCCGATACTGATCAATGCCCATATCGAGAGTTATGCCTTTGGGCATATTCAAAATCACCTTCCCGACCGTTCTCGGCGCCTGCTACTTCACAGGAATGAAATCCGAAAACTTCGTGAAGCCATAGAGCAGAAGGGACAGTCCGTGGTCCCGATAAAATTATATTTCGACAAGAGTTGGGCCAAGCTGCTACTGGCCATTTGTCAGGGAAAGAAATTGCACGATAAGCGCGAATCTTTGAGAGAAAAAACGGTTCTGCGCGAAGCGGAACGCTTTCTTAAGGGACGATCACAAAGTCGTTGACATCCTTCCTATCTAAAGGACGAGGACACTTGATTATTGTACCAGGTAGATTTCTGCTCCGCGGAGTCGGCTTGCGCTGATTGCTCCACAGGCTTTAACGGTATGCCATGCCGCATGATAGTCAGCATGTACTTCACAGCTGTTACAACATTTAAATTTCGCTTGGCTTTTGCGATTTTCTTCTGCAACATGTCCGCAGCGCGAGCATTTTGGACTGGTGTATTGTGGCGCCTTCGTATCCCCGTCATCAATAACGGGGTCTTACGACCCAAAGGGATAGCTCAGGAGGAGTTAGACCGATTTATGACCTTGTTATAACAGTTATTTTGCATTATATTTACTAATATTTTATTTTTTCGCATTTTTTTATCTTTTTTAAGAAAATTTTCTTGACTCCCATCGGGAGGCACCTATCCATTCGAACGTTGAGATAAAGAATGGCAAATAAACAAGCATCTCTTAAGAGTAGTCGGCAGGCAGTAGTTCATACGGAGCGTAATATTCGTGTTCGCAGTCGGCTGAAGACATTTGCCAAAACAGTCGCTTCTCTTGTCGGTGGTGATGCGGAAGTGCTGCGTCAAGCAGCCCGTCGGTATGTTTCAGCCGTCGACAAGGCCGTAAAGGGTGGTGTGGTCCATGCCAACAAGTCAGCACGCTGCAAGTCGTTTATGGCACAGTACATTTTTTAGAAGAATTTTTAAGAGATCATAGTATCTCTTAAATATACCATCCATATCCCATCCAGCCCCTAGTACACTGTACTAGGGGCACTTTTGAAAATTTTTAAAATACCGAATTGAACTATTCCTACCTTATGCGCCGAGACGTGTTTTCTTATTTACGAAGAAATACTGAGAGGGCACGCTCGCAGGATTTTATAAAGCAATAGGTAATTCATCTTTATTTAATGATACCTATTGTTTTTGGGGGTGATATTTTTCAGTGACCTGTCGTTGAGCTGATGATCCTCGATGGACGGATTCCGTAAGATCACGGACAATCTAGATTTTTTTCGAAACGGCATTAATGATGATCCCAATTGAAAATGGAGGAGATGGATTGAATCTCAATCCGAAGCGTTTTCGTCTATTTCTATACTTATCGGCGATGATTTTAAATCGTTTCATAAAGGCTATTACATTTTCTACAAACACTCTTATCTGAGACAATCCCTGGTTCTTTTTTCTACCTTCTTAAGTTAAAGGATTCCTTCTACTTCCTTTTTTGGGAATTTCCGAATGGACATGAATCTGCTGAATGCCCTGATATCCAGAGTCTGCCAATATTTTAATTTCGGGACGTATGCGAACTTTGGATTTTTATCGTTTCGAAGGAAGTCTATTCTATTTTTAGTGATATTTTTTTAATGACCTGTTGTTGAGCTTACGATCTTCGATGGATGGCTCCCGTAAGATCGCGGATAATCAAAATATTGATGACGCCCATTAAGAAGAACTTTTTATGAATTTTGCGATCGCGGGAAGATTTTTTCATACGAGATTTTTTATGCGCGATTTGGTAACAAGGGCCGCTTCTGTTTTCAGTCAATCCTGGTGCTCAGGAGGGGATTTGAACCCCTACACCTTACGGCATACGCCCCTCAAGCGTACGTGTCTACCGATTCCACCACCTGAGCTGTTATTCCTCTAGAGAGAGGAAACAACGTATGGAAGATTGACGAAGATTGATATTTTTTCGCAACAAAAAAGGTTGTAGTGGAAAAGATTTTTTGGATGGTTCTTCTTCATGAATCAACACGGCGCATACTATGGATGATACTTCGACTCACCTGACGAATGAAAATGACTCTCCCAATGATCGTCCAGAGGAAGATTTGTCGGATTTTCAAAAAAGCTTTGAAAACATTCGCTTTGGTCCCGATTGGACGCAGGAGCATTATCGTCGCGACAACTCTGTGTCGGAATCATCCGATGGGTATCGTCGAGTGAGGTCTTTTTCATCCGAAAAAAATCCTCAACGTCGTTTTGATGAGGCCGATAGGAATGACAGAAGAGCTCAGGATAGGCGTTTTAGTTCCCGTCCTAAAAGTAGACATAATGCGGCTTTCGGCTCCAGGAGCTGGGAATCGTTTCAACCGATCGTCGATGTTGCGTTTTATCCAGAGGATAAGGCATTCGATCTGCTCATTTCGACCCTAAGGGCTTCGGGCAAGACCTATGAGCTCTTCCATATGGCCCACCTGATACTCGAGAAAATAGAACGTCTTGTGGCCGTCATTCGGCATAAACCCGACGCCAATGGAGAAATAAAGCCGCTCTATCTCTCGCTTCTTGACGGCATTCCATTCGAGACGGAAGATGAAACGTTGGGCTACATTTTACGCCGTCACCTTGATGAGTTTTTTTCTGTGGAAGCAGTGAATGTGGAGGCCCCCAAAGGCAAGTTCTCCTGTGTTCATCGCTGTGGATTGACGAAAAAATTGCTCTCGGCGCCCAATTATCATCGCTATAAGGATATTCTTCGCGATCACTTTCAGAATGAGATACAGCATGCGAGTTACGAAAATTTTCTCTCTCGGATCGAGACGACGCAGGAAGAATCCGATATCCAGTCATGGATAAAGCAGATGTCGCACCATAAGGTCTACATTCCGAAGGAATTGCCAGAATCTGCGACGGAAGCGATTCGCTTGGAAACCTTGAGTAGTGTTAAGCAGTATTGTCTTCAATATTTTAAGGAACGCATGATACGTTCGGCTTCCAGTTTACGCATTGCGGGCAGTATGCTTTCGCAGCTTCCGATGGGGCAGTTGCGACGTTCCATAGAGTGGGTTTTGCAAAAACAGCGACATTTTCCGTTGGAAACAGCTAACAACTTGCGTGGACGGTTGCGCCATGCTCATTTTAGCACTTACAAGAAGAGGCATGAAGATAAAGTTATTACGCTCGTCTGTCCTGTACAGCGAAAGCTCCGAACCCATAAGGACAAATTCGAGCCGGAAATGCAGCTGGTACTGGAATGGCTCGAGGCGCATCCGATGTCTACGCGTCAGGAATTATCGGCTGTGGAAAATATTCCCAGTGCGATGCAAAGCCTTTCCTGTCTGGTGCAGTCCGGTTGGGTGACGGAATTCGAAGACGGTAAGTTATTTCTGCCCAATATTGTCGCGGAACCTAACCCTAAAATAGTTCCAAAAAACTCTTCTTGGGAAAAAGAAGCCAAAACCGATGAGCTCTCGGGTGAGACCTTTGAAGAGGCTGGTGTATCTTCGAACGAAGATGAGGAGACTGAAAATAAAATAGAAGTACAGGAGACAAATCTCATGCCGGTGACAGAATCTACCTCTATGGTGGAAACTCACACCTCACCGACAGCACTGACCGTCCCGGCTGAATCTGTCACGACGCTGCTCCCTTCTTCGGAAGCCGTAGATTCTCCAGATACGGCAGAACCTAAAAACCACACCAATAGTTGATTTCTCTCAATTTTTATGGAATCTGATGTCCCTTACGATCGGAATCATCCTTTTGATGCGAAGTTGTTGTCTCGAGTGCCCCTCTGCCGTGGAGAAAGTGAGCGCAATGCCTATCATTTGGTGATCGATATCCGAGGCAGTCATTGGCATTATAGCTGCGGCGATTCCTTAGCGATTTTCCCCAAAAATGCTCCGCAAGAGGTGATGCAGATTTTGCAGCATCTTCAGATCGATCCGTCGGAAGAGATATTTCTGCCCAAAACGGATGAAGTCAAAAGTATACAAGCAGCTCTGGAAGAAATTTGTTGCATCACGCATCTTTCTAAAATTTTTTGGGATTTTTTAGGGCAACATATCCGTTCTGGCGAAGATATCGACCGCTACCGAAGCATTCCCTTCGAAGATCAGCCCAATTGGGAAATTTTTCTCAAGAACCATACGCTGCTTCAAGCATTGAAATTATTTCCAAGCTTTCGCTGTCATTCTCAGGAGCTTGTGGGGCACTTACGTCCCATGCCGCCAAGGCTTTATTCCATCGCATCATCTCCTACACTATTTCCGGACGAGATCCATTTGGCCGTCGTGATGGTACACTACAAAGATGCATCGGGTGAGGATCGATATGGCGTCGCGACGCGTTATCTTTCGCCACAGGGCATTCAGCTTCAGGACACGATCCGTTGTTTTCTCGTTCACTCTCATTTTGGTATTCCCAAAGATGTCAGCCGTGATATGATCATGGTGGGACCCGGAACTGGTGTCGCTCCCTTTCGGGGCTTCATTTGGGAATATGCTGCCCGGCGATCAGCGGGTGAAAAGACAGGCCGGACGTGGCTTTTCTTCGGGAGTCACCATCGGCATGCCAATTTTTATTACGAAGAGGAATGGAATGCTTTTTTGGCGGATGGCCATCTGACGCACCTTGATCTGGCATTTTCCCGTGATCAAGCAGAGAAAATCTATGTGCAGCATAGGCTTTTGGAGCATGGATCGGAAGTGGCCCAGTGGATTTTAGGTGGCGCTCATTTTTATATCTGCGGTGATGCGACCTTTATGGCCAAGGATGTCGAGGCGGCATTAATTCAGATTTTGTCGCAATACGCTGATATTCAAGATCCTAAGGCTTATTTACGGACGATGCAGCAGGAGAAGCGTTATATGAAGGATGTCTATTAACATTCCTGGATACTTCTTTATTCCTGGTGAAGTTTGGGTATGGGAAAGATTTCAGAAGAGTTTTTCGCTTTATGGCTCTTCGGCTTGTGTTGAGGAGAATTTTCATTCTGGACTTCACGGTTTCTGCACCATTTCAGTTTCTGCACCGCCTTTGCGCTAAGGAAAAAATGAAAGCTTTTGCTTTGCATTTTTTTCTCTTAGCGCTGCCCGCATAGCGGGCTGGAGCCCGAAGGGCTCAAAGGCGGTGTGGTGGTAGAGGATTCATAGTGCGACGCTAGCTCGGACAGTGCGGTGGTAGAGAATTCTGGTAAAATCCTGTCCTCAAAGAGATAGAGGCGATGGGGAGATCGCTGCTTATGTGTAAAATCGCTATTGATACGGCCCTAGCTACTTTTTTCAGGGCGTTGGTATAGTGGTTTCCTCCCGCAGCTGAATTTGGGAGATTCGAAGCACATTCCCATCTTCTCACACTTCGGTCCGGCTTTTTGAAATAATGTAGGCGACACTTCTTTGACCAGATGCAGCATGCGATGAGCCAATGCCCGTATTTCCCACTGCGCCCTCGTGCAGCATCTTAATTGAAAAAAATTCAACAGAGAACGCGCATTGAAGGTACTGATCAATTTAGTCTCGGCGGCATTGGGCAGGACAAACCGCGCATCTTCGTTGGACGATTCCCTATGACGTCCATGCTCCTGCAGCAACTCATGTAGTCGCGCATAGGTCTCGCCAGCCTGTTGCATAAAAGTCTCGTAGAGTTCTTTCGCCTCTCGAATCTGGGCGATGGAAGGCGGTAAGATATAATCCAAATCTTGTCCTTCGGAACAGTAACGTTGGCTCTGTTGAGAATAGGATGCCAGGCGATGCCGAACGAGTTGATGCGAACAAGCGCGCGAAATCCCTTCGATGGCAAACGTAAAGCTGACATGTTCCAGAGGAGATTCATGGCCCATTTGCAGAACATCGCGAAGAAACTGATCTCGCTCTTCTGGAGAAATCTTTCCATCTTTTAGCGGCTGGACGACCGTATCCATCACAAATCCAGAGGCGTAACATTGCCGAAAGGCCGCAAAGATCACATTTTCGGCATCCGGAGTATGAGATAACAGCTCTACGTGTAAGGTCTTCAGCATGCGTAGTATCTGTATGACCCAACGAGTCCTTGGCAATAAACTTTCTCTTTTGAGGAGAAGAATGCGAAAAGGTGAACGAAAAAGTTGGATTACGCAGGTATTTTTTTAACGCGTCGCCGATTTGTCACTGGACTTTTTCCTCTCGGGAATATTAAACGCAATGCCAAACGTACGTAGGGTCTCGACACCATCTTCCTGAACGCGTCTCAAAGTCACACAACCTTCCTGGAGATTGATGTCGGATAAGACATATAGTGTATTACCGAGGTTGATCGAATCACCGATGTTGCGCAGGACATGAAAATCGCCGGATTTCAGAGAACGAAAGGCGATGGTGTAGACATTGTCATAAAACTTTCTTTCACGTCCGAGATCGACATATTGTTCCGTCTCTTGGTCGTAGATGGTCACGACGGGTTCCTGTAGCGTTACGCCTTCATCGGTTTCGATGGGAATTAATTTAAAGTCCGAGACCGATATTCTGGAACTGGGGATGGCATGGCCTACGGTGCAGCGGAAAGTATGGTTCTGTTGAAGATCATTCAGCATGATGATGTAATCTTTATAGGAAGCTTTTGCCTTGGGCCGTTCCAGAACATATCCCTCGAATTGGATACGATAGGGTGTCCTTTGAAAGGAGGTGAATTCGAGTTCGAATTCCATAGGATCGGTGACGTATTCCGGCAGTTCGGCGGATAATGTCTGCCCAAGAGATGTAACTTGCGGCGGCGTAAACAGATCGAAGACCCATGTGGGGCCTAAGTTCAGTGCTGCCGGTTTCTGCCATTTCAAATAGGGAGGTAAGCGGTAGGTCAGAATTTCATCTTTTGGCATGGGATGTTGATGATAATCGCCTCCCTCGAGAGAGGGTAACGTCGGCTTCCTATCCTGATAGGAAAAGCGGAAATATGCCTCTATGGCCACCACAGTTCCCAAAGCGAAGAAAACCCAAATTACCTGTTTCCGAAGTGTCATGATCCGAGATTATTTTATGATTTTTCCCGCTTGTTCATTGAACCCGAGCCATTCCAAAGTTAATGTGATCCTCGAATATCCTGAAGCGACCACAACTTTCGCACCGTCCTTGGGCTCTAGACGTTCCGATGGCTTTACGGAAAGTCCACGTAGCACGATGGGTAATTGTCCTTTACGTACATGATTGATAAAATTCCGCAGAGTTTTCGTGTAGTCATCGAAGACAATTTGCACGCATACGGAACTCACTTTACCTTTTTTGGAGGATAGGCGATGGAAGAGATCCATTTTGAAAGTATTCTCTTCTCCTTTGTGGTTACCGTCAGAAGACAAGGCCTCGCGTTTTGCCGAGATCAGATTCATACCGCCGTCCTGAGATAGAAACAATAAAGTCAAAACTTTTTCCATCACATAGGCTTGTTCCCAGAGGGACTTTAAAGCTTCTCTAGGAGGCGTCGCTTCTTTCTTAATGAAATGTGAAAACCCGAAACTGATCTCCGTCGGATAGCGTACTCCCATGAGCCCCGCTTGTTCTCGCATACGTTTTTCGAACGCCGCTATGGCGAAAAAGAAATCCACTTGATTTTTGGGTATATGTTGCTCGAAGCCCAGCGTGGAATTGTCGTAGTAATTCTCCATAAGGCCGTAAATCAATAACTCATAGGCATTGGCATCGCTTCGAGCCTGCATCAGCGTACGCCGATTCACTGGCGGTTTCCGTCCGAGTAGCTCGTCTTTAAATTGTTGCAACTTGGCTATGGCTTTTTGACAACTCTCTTTAATGGATTGCTCTTCTGAAATTCGATTCCAGATATAGCTGATACTCAACACGCATAGGAACGTTGCCAGCAATAAAAAACCGTGTCGTCGAATGAATTTCATCACAGAGAAAGAGGTGTTTCTTTATTGAGAATGAGGTTAAAGCTGAAGGCGATGAGACCCTCATCCTTCATGGAAAGTTTTATATCCTGGACATCTTTCACAAAAGCAACGCGGCGTATATTCTGGAGAAATTGAGCCATTTGTTGATCGCTGCTCGGCAATCCCAGTATCTCTGACGTCAGCATGCTACCTTTGACCTCTATTTGCGGCGATGTGGCCGCAGGTTTCCATTCCCATTCATCGAACCATAATGTTTGGGCTTTGGCCACTTGAGTTCTCACGTCATTGAAGTGTTTCAGCCACGCATCTTGATGTCTGACCAGCGAACGGATACGATCGGCATCTTTTCGTTTCGTGATGATCTGCTGATTGGCTTCCGCTATGGCTTTTTCCATCAGTATAGCTTCCTGTTCAAAAGTTTGTAAGGCGCTGATTTCCGTGTTGAAATGTTTATTCCCCACCTTCAATATCGACAGCTCGCCAAAGAGCAGTACCAACACAACGAGAACTGTTCCCAGAATAAATGCTTTCGATTGCGAGAAAAAATAGTCGGCTTTCCAGTTGAGTGGTATCAAGTCCTTGTGGCAAACCGATGCCCTGGATCGCTTCGCCGCGACACTGCCACAAAGGGCGACCAAAGACGAGTTCCAAAAATCTCTTGTTGTTTCTGGAACACGCCGTCCCCAAGTGAGCTTAAAGTATTCGGAAGCCGAAGTGACGCTCTTACCGGCATCTAGGAGCACCTGTTCGATGAAAGCATAAGCCGAAGGATGATACGCACTGACGACCGTTTTGTGGTATTCTGTCTTCGATGCTTCACGATAGAGTGCCAGTTCCGCCTGTTTGAATTTCGAATGTAATTGTTGTCGCTCCTGTATGCCGCAGGAACCCAATGCCGTCGTGAGATCAGCCGCTAAAGTTTCTCGGACGATGCCCAAATCATCTGACCCATTCTCATGAACCGCAGCTACTTTTCGCAAATTTTTCAATAAGCTCAAATGGTCATAGGGAATGGCCATCATCTTGGTTTGTGGCCCTTCGTGAAAACATAGTGTGGTGACATGTGCTCCGGCATAGACGAAGAGCGTTGGTTCCTTATCTCGGGCATTTTCGAAGAAAGAGAAAGGCAAAAGACTATCGATGAAAGTATACCGTACCGAGACATAGCGTCTAGCGAGAAGCTTTAGCCATCTCTCCAGAAAGGAATGTTTTGCGGCAAAACAGGACAAGCCATCGTCTTTATCTTCGATAAAGTCATCGACGAAATCAAAGACCCATTTCGTGGAAGCACCGCTATCGGGGTCGCGCATGGAATGCTTCAGTTCAAATTCGATGGCCTGCTTATAGTGTTGTTTTGAGACGACAGGTATGCTGAGCTGTCGAAATTCTAATTTTTCGCTGGGCACGATGACATGGTGGACTTTTTGCCTTATTCCTAATGGAACTTTTTTTAGCCAAGCGTCGAATGCCCACAGCCATTCCCCTTCGCTGGATACATTAACCTCATTTTCCCACACACGCGATGGGCGCCATGTCCCTAATTTTTTAACGAGCTGGCAAATGACGAAGCGCGATGCTTGGCCCCATAATACAAACTTTTCCTCCCTGAATAACCCCATCCCCAGTTAGCTAAGTGTCCACTCTACACAATTTCACGCTGACGTCAATCTCTCCTGTTGTTTTGATGCGTTTTTTTGTGTTCGTCGGAAGGTATAAATGCGAGAAAATGGCGTAAAAATGATGTAAATTACATATCGTGAAAAAGATTTTCCTTAAGATGTAGCATGGGATTTTTTGGAAAAAATCTCGGCATTTGTCCTGGATCAGGGAGATAAATTTTTACACTATGACGGCGCGGAAAATTTTCCCTTTGTGCAAAGAAATATTTTTCTCTATCTAGAAATTGTGCATACTTTAGAAGAACGTATCGTCATTACCGGTGTAGGTCTTACGGCGCCCAACGGAAATACATTAAGCGAATTTCGCTACAATTTGCTCGAAGGGCGGGCGCGTATCCAGGCGCTGGATTTACACTATATGGGTAATACTCCGGCCGGAGTCTGCGATTTCGATCCTACGCGCCATCAGAGCCGAAAAGCTATTAAAAATGGTACACGAGCTGGGAGTATCGGCATTTACTGTGCCCATGAAGCGTTGCAGGATGCAGGTATTGTGTTATCGGATTGCGATCCGTCGCGAATCGGCGTCTACGTAGGGATTACGGAGCACGGAAATGTTGAAACCGCAAATGAGTTCTATAATATTTCTCTTTTTCAGTATGACACGCGGTATTGGTCACATCATCACAACCCAAGGACTGTTGCTAATAATCCGGCCGGTGAAATCACGATAAATCTCGGCATTACGGGCCCACATTATACTTTAGGTGCTGCCTGTGCGGCGGGAAACATCGGCCTCATACAGGCGCTTCAGATGTTGCGTCTCGGAGAAGTAGACCTCGCTATTGCGGGTGGAGTGAGTGAAAGTATTCGATCCTTTGGGATCTTTGCCGGATTTAAGAGCGAAGGGGCGTTGGGCCATCGGGAAAATCCCAATGAAATAAGCCGCCCTTTTGATCGCGATCGTAATGGTATTGTGGTGAGCGAGGGAGGTTGTCTCTATACGCTCGAGAGGTTTTCTGATGCTAAGCGTCGGAATGCCAAGATTTATGGCGAGATTGTGGGCTACGCGATCAATTCCGATGCCAGTGATGCCGTTTTACCGAATCCGAAACGTCAAGCGGAATGTATACGAGCAGCGCTTCAGAAGGCTCATCTGAATCCGCAGGACATCGATATTATCAATACCCATGCGACCTCTACTCCTCTGGGCGACGTGCAGGAGTGTGTGGCGTTGCGGGAGGTTTTTCCAAAAAATCCTCGAACTTATATCAATAATACCAAGAGCTTTATCGGTCATACCATGGGAGCGGCAGGGGCTCTCGAATTAGCGGGTAATTTACATGCTTTTGAAGATCACTGCGTTCATGCGACCATCAATGTCGACCATCTAGATCCTCAGTGTGAATTGCCCAATCTTGTCTGCAACGAAGCTCGATCGGTGGCCGATATACGGACGATTCTCAATACTTCTTTTGGGATGTTGGGAATTAATTCCGTCGTGATTGTTCGGAAAATATGAGCTGTTTTTTTGCGCGATGGCCACTTTCGAAGAAAGATGACGTTCCGGCGAAATGTCATGGTTGGCAGCCTGTTTCTCAGGCTGTCAACTGGCCATCGCGCAGTTGAAGGAGGTGGAAGCTCTGCCAAATTCTCCATCTTTAACATTGCCTCCGTGAGAGCTAGCTCGTAAATAGTAAGTCATAAAGTATGGCCATGAATATAGAAGAGATTCGAAAATTAGCCGAAGTCATGGCTGAAATAGGCGTTACCGAGATTGAGATTGAAGAGGAGGGACGTAGAATACGCCTTTCAAAACAATCCCCTATGGCGACACTACTGCCTTCGGCATTGGCGACCTTTACACCGTCGGCTGAAATTTCAAACATTACTTCAGCAACTCCTCAGCTCAAAGAAGCGACTATACTTTCGGAAAAAGTGCCTGATTTACAGGCTGATTGCCGAACGATTTGTTCTCCGATGATCGGGACGTTTTACCGTTCCGCTTCGCCTGATAGCGAACCATTGATCAACATCGGGGATAAAGTTACTGTCCATACGCCTGTCTGTGTTCTAGAAGCGATGAAAGTTATGAACGAAATTCTTTCGGATGTCGATGGAACCATTGTGGATATTCCGATCAAAAATGGAGAGCCCGTGGAGTTTGGTCAGGTGCTCTTCTATGTCAAAGCAGCGGCTCAGGATGATCATGATTAAGAAATTACTCATAGCCAATCGTGGTGAAATTGCAGTCCGCATCATTCGGGCCTGTCAAGAGATGGGTATTGAGACATTGGCACTTTACTCTCAGGCCGATCGTCCCTCACTACATGTCCAAATGGCGGATGAGGCTATTTGCATAGGGCCTGCATCAGCTTCAGAAAGTTATCTGCGAATGGATCGTATCATGAGTGCGGCCGAATTAGCGAATGCCGATGCCATTCATCCGGGTTACGGGTTTCTTTCAGAAAGCTCTAGTTTCGCGCAACTCTGCGAAGATTGTCAAATCCGATTTGTAGGGCCTAAGCCGGAAACCATTCATCAAATGGGCAATAAGTCACAGGCCAAGGAGATCGCTAAAGCAGCCGGTGTTCCGACGATTCCTGGTAGTCCTGGAATTTTACCCAACGAGAGCGAAGCTCTAAAAGTAGCGGAAGAAATAGGCTATCCCGTTTTGCTCAAGGCCGTTGCGGGCGGAGGTGGAAAAGGCATGCGTTTGGTTTCTGGCCGAGAGGAATTGACGAAAGAATTTCTTCTGGCTCGTGGCGAAGCCGAGAAAAATTTTGGCAATGGTGCTATTTATATGGAGAAATATATCGAGGAACCTCGACATATCGAAATCCAAATTTTTGCCGATAGTCATGGAAATTGCATCTCTCTGGGTGAGCGCGATTGTTCCATTCAGCGCCGGTACCAGAAGCTGATCGAGGAATCTCCTTCGCCATTTCTCAATGACGCATTGCGCCAAAGTATGGGAGAAGCGGCGATCCGCATCGCCAAAAAATGTCATTATGAAAATGCTGGTACGATTGAATTTCTCGTCGATAAGCACGGAAAGTTCTATTTCATGGAGATGAACACGCGCATCCAGGTGGAACATGGCGTTACGGAGGAGGCCACCGGTATGGATCTGTTGAAACTTCAACTGCTGGTGGCGATGGGAGAAGCTCTACCGGTTCAGCCAGAAAATATCCGCTTCGCCGGTCATGCACTGGAGTGCCGCATCAATGCCGAGAATCCAGATGCCAATTTTGCACCGAGTCCCGGAAACATTTCCTTTTATCACGCTCCGGGTGGCCGTGGAGTCCGTGTCGATTCGCATATCTATAATGGTTATACCATTCCGTCCCATTATGACAGTATGGTCGCTAAGATTATCACCCGTGGAGATACCCGTCGTGAAGCCATTCGCTGCATGGAACGCGCTTTAGCTGAAATGCAGATCGAAGGAAAGGGAATTTTTACCACACTTCCTTTTCTGCAGAAAATTATGCGAGACGAAACCTTTCGAAAGGGCGATATAACGACTCGCTTTTTAGAGGATTTTCTGAAACGTGACGGTGGCGTTTAGAGACGTATGGAGATTACGACGAATGTCCGAAAATCGCAGCTGCAGGTTGTACTTGTGGGGCGTCCTAATGTTGGGAAAAGTCGTCTTTTTAATCGCCTATGTGGTCGACGTGTCTCCATCGTTCACGATCAAATCGGTGTGACACGAGATATCATTCCGGAAGAAATTTTACCCGGTGTCGTGCTCATGGACACGGGCGGCATAGGCCTATCTTCGGCGAACGATGATCCACTGCTGAGTGCCATCGAGGAGCAGATAGACTTTGCCATCGCGGCCGCTGATCTGATTTTTTTTATTGTCGATGCATCAGTCGGTTGTTTGCCATTGGATTTCGAAATGGCTCAAAAACTTCGTCGTTCAGGAAAGCCAATCCGTTTACTGGCTAATAAAGTCGATCTCGAATGTCATCGCCTGCATCTCGATAGTTTCTATGCCCTTGGATTGGGCACCGCATTGGCTGTTTCCGCTGAACATGGACGTGGTGAGGAGGACATTCATCGCGAGATCCAGGCATTAGCCAAACAACAGCTCTCTTCCGTTCCTGACGATTCGAGAAAAGAAAAATGCATCTCCATCTGTTTCGCGGGACGTCCCAATATGGGGAAATCATCGCTCGTGAATGCGCTTCTCCGGGAAAAAAAGACAATCGTCTCCCCCATTCCTGGCACTACGCGAGATGCGACGTCTTATCGTCTGTCTTTTCAGCATTCCGATGGCACCATGTGGAATTTTTGCCTGATCGATACGGCCGGTGTCAAGGCCAAGAAGAAGATCGGATCACCGGTGGAATATTTTTCGCAGCTTCGGACGGAAAAGGCAATGGAGCAATCGGATATCGTCTTTTTAGTAATCGATGCACTCAGTGGTGTTTTGAAGCAGGATAAACAATTGGCTACACAAATCCTCAGGGCCGGAAAGGGTCTGATCGTCGTCGTCAACAAGTGGGATCTTGCGGAGCAATCCTTTCACGAGTCAAAGCTCGAAGACTACAAGACTTTGGAAGACTTTCAGGAAAATTTCCTTCAGGCCATTAGAAAGGAAATCCTCAGCATTCCCGGTTCTCCGGTTCTGTTTACTTCGGCCCAAACGACTGATCCTTTAAAAGAACTTTTAGCAGCGGCCCATGCTCTCTATGGCCGGATGACGCAGTCCATTGGAACGGGGCCATTGAATAGGGTTCTACAAAAATTGATGGAAGACCATCCACCGGCGGCGACAGTGGGACATCGTTTTAAGGTCTACTATGCAACTCAAGTGGGAAATTTCCCCTTGAAATTTAAGATTTTCTGTAACCAAAAGGAACGTTTAGCAGAACCGTATCAGCGCTATCTCGAAAATGGACTTCGGAAGCATTTTCCGCTTGATGGTTGTCCCGTCGGCTTCGAATGGATCAGTAAAGAAAAACGCTACGCCTCCACTTATGCTAAAGTCTGAGTCCAATGGATTGTCCGTTTAAGATCGGTATTGGTTACGATATTCATTCTCTTGTCGAGAAGAGGCCATTAATTTTAGGTGGCGTGACGATTCCCTTTGCAATGGGGTTAATAGGGCATTCGGATGCCGATGTGCTCTGCCATGCGATTATCGACGCGCTGTTGGGGGCGATGGCGTGGCCTAACATTGGTCAGCGCTATCCCAACTCTGACTCCCGCTACGCGGGCATTTCCTCGATAGTCTTGTTAAAAGATACCATTGAAGTCATTCGCCAACATACTTGGGACATCGCCAATGTCGACAGCGTTCTTATCGCACAACAGCCCCCCATCGCTCCCTTTGTCAATGCCATGCGCGAGCGACTTTCAAAAGTGCTGCAAATTCCAGCCGATTGCATCGGCATCAAAGCCACCAGTCATGAGCATTTCGATGCCATTGGCGAAGGGAAAGCCATCGCATGCCACGCTTCATGTTTGTTGTATCAGCCAAAGCATTGATAGTCGGCAATCCAACGACCATCTTGCCATCGGCTGCTGTTACAAGATAATTTTCAAAAAGTGCTCTCGGATTTGAGAGTATTAGACTTCTTTCGAAACGGTATTAAAACGCCTGTTAAACGACGAAATTCTTCTGTTGATAAATCTTTTTATCGTCAGTATTTCATACTGACCTCTCAAAATAACTGTCACTTTTAAATTCCTATCTTCGTTTCGAAAGAGGTCTATTTACAAATCAGCGGTTACCTCATCGCTAATGCGAGAGTTTGCTTCCAGGAATTGATCTTGATCCGCTTCGTTGGGAAGATAGGGAATGAGTTCTTGTTTTGATTGCCACTTCATGAATTCTATCTGTCTGTCATACATTCCACATGCATCAATATTTTCGAGCATTTCATTCGCGTCAGCAGATGGAGGATATTGGAGGCAGCGTTCGATGGTCTGGAGATAAGTAACGACATCTTGAAATTCTTCCGGTACTTTTGAAAGAAGTTGGGCTTTACGTTGCTCCAAGATTTCTTGCTCTCTTGCGAAAACTACTTGATATCCTGCTCGTATGTCCTGTACTATAGCTATTGCACCCTGAAGGGAATGCCATAGCGTTTCACGTTGCTCCGGAGAAAGAATTTCTATATCGAGAACATTTTGCGCTGCCTCAAGAAGAGCCAGAAATTCGTTACAGTGTGCCATCCACCATTGGCTTTTCGTGGCGGCAAAATCTTCCTTCGGGAAATAAAGCATTACGATACCGGCGGTGTATTCATTGAAAAATGGATAGTGGCCTAACATTGCCTCCGTAAAGCGATCCCATGGATCCCTTTCTTCCACCGCTAGGTAATAGGCAAGTCCCTGTTGGATAACCTCTAGATGTTCTCCTAATGCTCCTGGAACAGGAAGGAGGGACGAGAAATGATTTTGCAATTCTGCCAGTGACGTTGCCTCGAGTTTAAAAGCGCAACACGAAAGGCACAAAGCCGAAGACAGGCGCACCACATTTTTCTTTTTAATATCCATAATTTTAATTTTTGCTAAACGAAAAAGTCTCCTACGATCGATAGGGAAGCAAGAGATAGGATTTTTCTAATCTTAGATTCCTGGCCACTGAGCGGAAATTTTACGAAAATCGCCTACGTCGTCGCGCTTCCCGTTCTTCTTCACGGCGCTGGTTCTGCTGATTTCGGATGGCACTGTAAGTCCGTAAGGCTTCGGAGACGGGACGAGGGTCATCATCGGGGGTGTTTTTTACAACTCGCATGAGTTGTGTCAATGCTTCGATACATTCAAAGCATTCACCATAAGCATTTCGCATACGAGCCAAATTTTCGAAAATAGATCTCCATCTTTCTTCTATCCAGGAAGGTTCAACTTCTTCCGGCATGTGCTCTATGTCTGTTTCGACGACCCCCATCTTTACCTCTGCCAGATCCATCAGTACTCTAATGTGTTCCATCTCGTCCGGCGTAATGGAATTCAAGCGCTTTAAATTACTAATAGTGTCATCATCGGCCACCTCTTCAGCATCAGGGCCACTTCGAACACCACATAAGGATGTACACAGAATACAGCATATTGGAAATATTTTTAGCCCAAAGCACCTACCCATAACAAGTGATAAGCGTCTGCCTAAGGGAAGAAGAGTCAAGGTAAAAAATTTCTTAAGAGCAAGTTTTTATGGAAAATTTCTCATAAATAAAAACAGCTCTTGTCCTATTGTGGACCCTTAGTTTCCCGCCGATCGGCATATGCATTGCAATATAACTCATAAATATTCCTTGCAACTGACTCTAAAGCTTGGGCGTCTGAGATATGAGGATGTCTTCCTTCTAAAAGGGAGACATGAGCCAATGGGTCATTTTTCTGTTTCTCGAGCATGTCATTGCACTGCTGAAGAAGTCTTTCAGTTTGCTCATATACTCCAACGATATGCAGGTCTTGGATGGTTAATGCATCTCGTACTCTTTTCCAAGGCCGCCCTTTTGATGTTTCGTAATTCATTACCTTTTTGTGTTGAGTCATAATTTCCGCTAAAACATCTTCCATGTTCCATCTAGGTTCAGCCGAAACGATAAAAGCGAATACCAATCCATAAACAGCTGCAACCGACGGCGCAGCTGAAGATTAATTTTCTAATTTTAATATTCATAATTCTTGTTTACTGTTAAGGGTTAATAAAATCAAAAGAAGTTATGCTGGCCTTTGGGAAAGTAAAAGCAAATGCTTTTTGTGAAAAATATGCATTTTTATAAAAGTTTTACACTTACTCTTGGAAAACAATCCATGGGAAAGTTTTTCAGGAAAAAGAAAAGGCCTTCCGAAGAAGGCCTTTTTTGTATGATAGAATAGAAACTTTTTATGGATGATTACATAAAAATAGGACCATCCAGGTCATCACAGACCTTCGACGGCTTCAGCTAAAATACGTCCAGTTGTTTCAAAGAATTGATCCCTATCCACCTTGTTGGGGAGATAAGGAAGGAGCGGATGATTTCTCTGCCACTCCGCGAACTGGAGTTGTTTTTCAAGTATTTCACCCTGATCTGCCATACGAGGATCCAAGATGCCGCGTTCAAGATTCTGCAGATAGATGAAAATATCTTTGATGTCATCCGGCAGATTGTCTGCATACTTTTCTATGTCAAACCGAGCCTTTTGTCTTTCTAGGGCTTCCTTTTCTTCGAGATAAATGCGCTGATTTCCGTCATAAATAGCTTGTATGAAAGCGGTCGCATCCTGGAGAAGATTTTGAAGCTCTTCCCTCAGGCTAACAGGAATATCTCCCGCTTCAGCCAAATTTTTCATCTTCTCGAGATGAGCCAATAGGGTATGGCTGCGCTCTGTCCACCATTGGCTCTTCGTAAACATAGTAGGTATTTCCCGCAACACTTCCTTCTCAAAGTAAATTCTTATGGGACCTGTGGCATATTCTTCAAAAAATGGATAAAGACTCGACATTTTTGTTTTGAGGAAATTCCAAGGATCCCTTTCTTCCACTCTCGCGCAATGGGCAAGCTCCTGCTGAAAAGCTCTTACTTGTTCCTCTAACTCTCCCGAAAATAGAGCGCCATAGGCCGCGAAACGCTCCTGTAGCTCCGCCAAAGATGTCGCTTCCAATTTATAAGCGGAAGAAAAGAACCCTAAAGCTACCGACACAACGGCTATATTTTTCCCAATATCCATAATCCAAATTCTACTTATAATGATGAAGGCGATCTAAAAAGGAAAGGATTTTATGTCAATCCTTTCCTCTGTTGCTTCTCTGATTTTATTTAAGGGGCATCTTCATATTTTTCGTAAATGCGTTTAGCCGCCTGTTCCAAAGCTTTTTCTTTGGCGATCTCTATCGATCCTTCAGGATCAGGTCTAACCGGCAAGAAACCAGGGCGGGTGATAGCTGCAATACAGTTCCTTTTATAAGCTTCCCAAAGCTTTGGAGTAATGATATTTACTCCTTCTATTTCACAATTAGCACGTTCTTCTCTTCTTGCAGTATTTCTCGAGCTATTTCAAGTATCCCACGATGTTCTAAATCACACTCTTCTATTGGAGGTCCTTCATGAGTTTGATTAATTTTCAACAGGACATCTGTCAGTATCCAATCCGCGAATGCCGAGACCGG